>NZ_JBOJLM010000004.1:0-289533 GCF_050750585.1 Salinimicrobium sp. WS361 | reverse complement strand
ATTCCGTTCTCATCGGTGAAGGTAACGATGCCAGTAGTAGCATCTGTTGATATGGAAGTGACAGTTTCGTAGTTGTCAATAATGGTGGAAAGTGAGATTAAAGTTTCTATTCCATCCTCATCAGTATAAGTAAGTGTTCCGTCATTATTATCAACAAAAGTAGTGACCGTTTCCTGAGCTTTTACCAATGCAGCAACATCAAGGGTTGTGGTAGTTCCGTTCTCGTCGGTGAAGGTAACGGCGCCGGTAGTAGCATCTGTCGATATAGAAGTTACAGTTTCGTAGTTGTCGATAATATTAGAAAGAAGAATCTCTGTAGCACTTCCATCCTCATCTGTATAAGTAAGCGTTCCGTCATTATTATCAACTAAAGTAGTGACGGTTTCCTGGGCTTTAACTAATGCGGCAATATCAAGGGTTGTGGTAGTTCCGTTCTCATTGATGAAACTAACAGTGCCGGTATTCGCATCTGTCGATATGGAAGTTACAGTCTCGTAGTTGTCGATAATGGTGGAAAGTGAGATTAAAGTTTCTATTCCATCCTCATCAGTATAAGTAAGCGTTCCGTCGTTGTTATCAACTAAGGTAGTTACCGTTTCCTGAGCTTTTACCAGTGAAGCAACATCAAGGGTTGTAGTATTACCATCCTCATCGATGAAGGTAACGGTACCGGCAGAAGCATCTGTTGAAACCGAAGTTACAGTTTCGTAGTTGTCGATAATATTGGAAAGAAGAATTTCTGTGGTACTTCCATCCTCATCTGTATAAGTAAGTGTTCCGTCATTATTATCAACTAAAGTAGTAACCGTTTCCTGGGCTCTTACCAGTGCAGCAATATCAAGCGTTGTGGTAGTTCCTTCCTCATCGGTAAAGGTAACAATGCCGGTAGTAGCATCGGTCGATATGGAAGTGACAGTTTCATAATTGTCAATAATGGTTGAAAGTGAGATTAAAGTTTCTACTCCATCCTCATCAGTATAAGTAAGTGTTCCATCATTATTGTCAGCCAGGATGGTAAGAGTTTCTGCCCCTCCAATTAGATCAAGAATATCAATTTCGGTTGATGCGCCATCTTCTGCAGTGTAGACGAGATGCTTAGTTTCCGCATTATAAACCAGATGAGTATGAGTTTCATTTGCAGGAATATCAAGCAGAAATTCTGTTCCTTCCTCATTAATATATGTATAGGTGCCGTTTTTGTTATCCTTTAGACTAGTCACCGGATTAATAGACTGATCATCACTTACAAAGATTCTGTTCCATTTATTGTTAAACCAATAATAGTAACCAGGAGTAAGCTCCGCATTTTCTGTAGTATTAAATACCAAAAGACTTTCTACATTTCCATTACTAATACTGGTCTCATCTGTAATTCCGGTAAGACTCACCTGCGGAATAAGAATTCCTTTGTCACTGGACACAATTTCCAATTGACTTGATTCATTTGGCATAGAAGTACCAATACCCACCTGGGCATTAGCGGAAAATGCAAGAGAAATTACTATTAAAGTAAAAATCAATTTTCTCATTTTGGATTTTTCGGATTTGGAATTGCTGCGGCTCTTAAAAGTTCACCTTAGCTTCAATTAATATTGGATTATTTTAAATTCTTAAAACAGAACCTTTTTCTAATTTCACTAAATTATAGCTCTTATGAAATCATTAACAGGAAATGCAAAAAAACGTTAAGCAGGATGATTTGAGGTAAAATTAACCGGGAAAGAGGTGTCTAAATTTAATTTGGATACGCATAAATAGCTGAAATAACAGACCAAAGGAATTTTTGATTTCCCAATTAACATTTGAAAAATATCAACTTCGGACTTACATTTTCCAGCCTTATCTAAAGAAGTTCTGCTGGTTAGGCAGCATTCATTGGTCTGAATAATTCTCAAGTTAACCATCCGGGATTATCACAAATCCATGAGTAAATTGAAAAAGTTGCGTTTCCGCTCCCCGGTAAGATCCTGAACGCCTCCTACTACCAGTTCATCGAACAGGACGAAAAGAACACGATGGTTTGCGGAATCACCACTTTTGTTGCCCATGGTGAAATTGATTTTTTTTCTCACCCGCAATCCTTTTATTAATCTGATAAATTGCGTATGTGAGTCTTTATCGAGATTTATTAGTTCAAATCTTACCTGCATTTTTTTTGTAGAAACCATCTGTAAACTGTGACGATCACTTTGATTCGTAGAAAATGGCCAGCCAAATAAGGATCAAAACCATTACGAGGAAGAGGATCAGGAAAAAGGGGAAATTATCAGTAATAGATCCTGGACCGAAAACAAGGCTGAAGCTTAGAAGAAATACAGTAAAAATGGAAAGGATAAAAAGAATAAGGTTGGTAGAACTATTCTGCACCTTCTCCTCTAAAAAATAATTTATTCCCGACCTCCATTTGGCCAGTGTTTTTCCGGCATTTAGAATAAATTTCTCCACTTCAGAGTCTGTTTCAGCCTTTTAAATATAACTAAAAGATAAATAAAGAAGAAGGATTAAATGCTGTTGCGCTTGAATTTCTTGTTAGTCGAAGAAATTTGAGGAATCAAAAATGTTGTACCCATGAAAAAAAAAGCCTTTTGATTTCTCAAAAGGCTTCATTTTGCTCCTCCTCTTGGGCTCGAACCAAGGACCCTCTGATTAACAGTCAGATGCTCTAACCAACTGAGCTAAGGAGGAATTCCAATATGTCCAGATTTTTTTAAAAAGCTTTCTGATGCTTTTTGCTCCTCCTCTTGGGCTCGAACCAAGGACCCTCTGATTAACAGTCAGATGCTCTAACCAACTGAGCTAAGGAGGACTGTCGCAACCATTTTTGCGGTTGCAAATATAATTTAAAAAATCTATTTCCCTAAACAAAGTGCGAAAAAATTGAGCGGCGTATCACAGTTTTTTCTCCCGTGTTAAATTCGGGAAAGTACTTCGCTTTTTAAATAATTTTGGCGCTGCTAAACTTTAAATATGAAATCACTTACTACCATCCTTTTACTGGTCCTGTCCAACGCTTTTATGACTCTTGCCTGGTATGGGCATTTAAAGTTTGGAGAATGGAAAGGCGTAGCCAAATGGGGGCTTTTTGGGCTCATTGTTATTAGCTGGGGCATCGCCTTTTTTGAATACTGTTTCCAGGTACCGGCAAACCGTATTGGCTTCAGCGGTACCGGCGGCCCTTTTTCCCTGGTGCAGCTAAAAGTGCTTCAGGAAGTCATCACTCTTGTGGTATTTGTGGTCTTTTCGGTGATCTTCTTCAAAAATGAAACCTTCAGTAGCAACCATCTTATAGGATTTGCTTTCCTGATCCTGGCTGTATATTTCATTTTTAAAGGATAGCCAAAAATGCCATTTTTGGCACCTCTAGATTCCGCGGTTACAGTCGCCGTAGTTGATTTCAGACTGGTACTGCTTCAGGTAATCGATGAGATATTCCGCAGTAGTCTTTTCATACGTGCTGATGGGCTGTTGAAAATCTTCCTCATAAACATTAGACAAATAGTCATTCATGGCCACAGTAATTTCCGAAGCATCCGGAAGCAGGCTGCCATCGGCGGCGACAAGCTCTACCCTTCCATTCCTGTATTCCATCACTATCCCTGAATACGCCAAAGAAGGTGCATAAGATGCATTAAGGAAGCCCTCCAGCTGTGCTACAGTCATCTTGAACGAGTCCAGGCCATTTTGAAATGGATCAATGGTGTACAAATCAAAAGGGGTGATGCTACCGTAGTCAAGGCCGGCCCTTATCCCTCCATAATTTTGAAAAACCACATCGGCGCCGGTGATAGTGCGTAACGCATCGGTGTAGAAGCAGGCTGTTTCATTCCTGTCGTGATCTTGCAAAGAGGTGCCTAATTCTTCAAAGAATTCGGGCCTGTTATTGTATGAGGCGATCAACTCTTCCATCGCAGCATCGGTTTCAGTTACATTATTGAGATCGATAAGCTCATAAGTATACGAAGTCACCTCGCCATTTTTCACACTAAGGTTCAATTTGGTGAGCAGCTCAAGGTCTGAACCCGATTGTACCATGTATCTCCCCTTTACCTGCTCATTGTATACCGCATGATTGTGACCACCAACTACCAGGTCAACAAAATCATGCTGCTCCAAAATCATCCTGTCACCGCCTCTGCCGTAGTGGGTGAGCGCCACCACAAGATCGGCAGCCATTACTTCGGAATCATTGCGATATGCCTGCATGGCATCTACACCTTCAGTAAATTCGAGTCCCTTCAATTTCTTCGGATGAGATAGCGGTTTATTATCGGCCGAAGAAGTTTCTACCACACTTATAAATGCGATCTCAAAACCATCTTTTTCAAGGATTACTTTTCCCTGCGGAAGCGTAAAACCTGAATCACTGCTTTCAATATTGGCACAAAGGAAAGGGAAACCGGCTTCGAGCATTCTCTTTTGAAGCACTTCCTGCCCGTAATCAAACTCGTGGTTGCCCAGCGCAGTGACGTCCATCCCGGCCTTACCCATAAGATCTACAATGGGAGATCCTTTTTCGGGGTGGTAATCTACCACAGGATTTCCTGAGAAAATATCTCCTCCCGAAACAAAGAACACCTGCGACTCTGTTTCTTTTTCTTTATCGATGATGGCTTTTATCCTTCCGAAGTTATGAATCTTTCCGTGGGGATCATTAATGGTGTAGATCACAATGCTTTCGGCTTCGGGTTCTACTTCAGGCGGCACCGGATTTTCTGAATTAGCAGCATCATCTGAAGAGCAGGAAAGAACCACAAAAATACCTGCCAAAAATGTCATTTTCCGAAGGTATTCCGGAGCAAAAGAAAATGAAGATGTTTTCATAAAGGATAAAATTGAAGAGGCTGCCTCAAAAATCCGCCGACCGTTTTACGCATTACTGCGCGACGATCATAGAACTGTTGAGTCAGCCTCTCATAAAAATTTTTAGCTAAAATTATTCGAATAACCAGCGATAGATGTCATTCCCGTTGGCAAACAAGACCAGGGCAATTAAGATGACAAAACCGACCAGTTGTGCGTATTCCATGAATTTTTCATTAGGTTTTCTCCCGGTGATCATTTCATACATCAGGAAAACCACGTGACCACCATCCAGTGCCGGGATAGGCAAAATGTTCATAAACGCAAGGATGATAGAAATAAAGGCTGTGGTCATCCAGAAGGCCTGCCAGTTCCACGCATCGGGGAACAGGCCGCCAATGGCGCCAAAACCTCCTACCTGGGTGGCTCCTTTTTTGGTAAAAACGTACTTGAACTGGGCCACATAATCGTGCAGGGTCCAGTAGGCAAGGTCGAAACCTTTAGATATACTTTCGGTAAATGAGTAATGCTCTCTGCTCACCTCGATTGAAGAACCGGGTGCAACCCCAATTTTCCCTTCTTCATCGGGCGTGATCGCTATACTTTGCTGTTGCCCGTCTATGGCACCCGCAGTCTGGCCGTCTACTTCCATACTTGCATACTCACCATTGCGGCTGTAAACCAGTCTTAGCTCTTTTCCTTTGCTGGCTTCAATTTGGCGGGTCACTTCATGCCAGTAACCAACTTCAAAATCATTAATGGCAATAATTCGGTCACCTTTTTTAAGACCGGCCTTATCTGCAGGGCTACCTGCAATTACCGTGTCAAGCACAGGGATGGTCATGGGAACGAAAGGCTGCATCACACCCTGCTCGAACATTTGAGAACCTATGTCTTCGGGAACCGAAATGGTTTCTTCCTGCCCGTTCTGGTGTAGAACGCTAATGCTTTGAACATCTCTCAAAAAGAGGTATTTATTGATATCAATACTATTCTTCAGGTCTTCTCCATTTACCTGCAGCACGCGGTCGCCATCCTGGAAACCGAATTCTTTAAAGGTATCATCTACAGCAAAGCCGTTGGGCATATCTTCAGGTGCTATATAAGGGCTACCCCAGGTGAAAACCACCATCATATAGATAAAGAAACCAAGGACCACATTGACAGTAACCCCACCAACCATAACAATTAGCCGCTGCCATGCCGGTTTACTTCGGAATTCCCAGGGCTTTGGCGGTTGGGCCATTTGCTCCTTGTCCATGCTCTCATCTATCATTCCGGCAATCTTCACATAACCTCCCAGCGGAAGCCATCCAATACCGTACACGGTATCGCCGATTTTCTTCTTTAAAATGGCAAATTTGACATCAAAGAACAGGAAGAATTTTTCAACTTTTATCCCAAACATTTTCGCCGGAATAAAGTGTCCAAGCTCATGCAGAACGATAAGCAGCGATAAACTGAGTATTAATTGTAGTGCTTTTATAAAAAAAGGGTCCATATTTTCTGGCAAAATTAAAATCGCACAAAAGTAACCTTTTAAAGGTTCTCACAAAAGTTTAAAGTTCAGGTGGTTTAGCAGGAGTTCATTTTATGAAGGTTAGGGTTCAAAAATGCCATTTTAGAATTGTAATTTTGTACTCAAATTAATGCTATGCTTAGCTTTTTTGCGAAATATAAATTCTTTGCAATCTTTCTTTTTGTACTGTCGGCGATAATCATCACCATCATTTACAACATCCTGAAACCCACAGAAAGATTACCCGTGTACCAGCCCAGTATGGTAAACAATGAACTGGTAGATTCTACCATGCAGGAAGTACGAAAATATCACACCATCCAGGATTTTAAGCTGTACAACCAAAACGGGGACACCATTACGCAGGATTTTTATAAAAATAAGATCTACATAGCCGATTTCTTCTTCACCACCTGCCAAACGATTTGCCCTATCATGACAGATCATATGCTGCAGATACAGGAAAAGCTAAAAAACGATGATGATGTACTTCTTCTTTCGCACACGGTGATCCCAAATTATGACAGTGTGCCGGTTCTTAGAAAGTATGCCGATGAAAAAGGCGTGATAGATGAAAAATGGAATCTCGTGACCGGCGATAAAAAAGAAATTTACGATCTGGCCCGAAAATCTTATCTGGCGGCAAAAAGTAGCGGTGACGGCGGAGCTTTTGACATGATACATACCGAAAATTTTGTACTGGTAGATAAAGAAAAGAGGATTAGAGGCTTTTATGACGGAACAAATCCCACTGCTATTGAAGACCTTATGCACGATGTGGAGGTACTGAAAAATGAGTACAACGAAGCCGAATCTGATTAGGAAAACAGCATTTAAAAATTCTTTTGTGGATGCAAGTTTTTCTAATAGTAGATTTTGCCTTATTTTTGCCTTGTTTAAAATCAATCTAAATAAACATTGATCACCACTATTGCCGATCTTAAGCGTGGCCAGCGAGGCATCATCAAGGAAATTTCAGCAGAATTAATTCCGCTAAAACTTCTGGAGATGGGTTGTCTTCCGGGGAATGAAGTTCTTCTGGTACAAACAGCCCCGTTTCGGGATCCGCTTTATCTTAACATAAACGGCAGTCACCTGGCGATACGTAAAGAGACCGCCATGCACATCGAAATAGAAATTCTTCCGTAGTCATGGCCAAACAATTGAATGTTGCATTAATTGGCAATCCTAATACAGGGAAAACATCAGTATTTAATCAGCTTACCGGCCTTAACCAGCAGGTAGGAAATTACCCCGGCATTACGGTAGAGAAGAAGGAAGGCGTAAGCAAACTATCCCGCAATGTAAAAGCGCATATTCTAGACCTCCCGGGAACTTACAGCCTTAATGCATCTTCGCTCGATGAAAATGTGGTGATTGAACTGCTGCTCAACAAAAATGATAAAGATTATCCCGATGTTGCAGTGGTGGTAAGTGATGTTGAGAATTTAAAAAGGAACCTGCTGCTTTTCACGCAGATCAAGGATCTGGAAATTCCAACCATCCTGGTCATCAACATGGCCGACAGGATGAAGCGCAAAGGAATTTCACTGGACATTCCTTTGCTTGAAAAAGAATTAAAGACCAAAGTTGTTCTTGTAAGTGCAAGAAAACGCACCGGAATAGATGAGCTGAAAGAGCACATTATCAATTACCGGCATATTTCTACAGAACCCTGTTTAAACGCTTCCAGGATGGACCCGGAGTATTTTGACAGGTTGCAAAGCACATTCCCTAACCAGTCGCTATACAAGCTTTGGCTGGTAATTACCCAGGATGTCAACTTCGGAAATGTAAACAGGAACAGCGCCCCTCTAAGAGAAGATTTCGTTACCAAAGACGCAAGCACGCTTAAGAGGATGCAGCAAAAGGAAACTATACTGCGCTACCAGTTTATCAACAACGTCCTGAAAAAGGGGATGACCGTAGATGTCAATGCTGCCAAGGGACTGCGCGCACAAATGGACAGGGTCTTAACCCACAAGGTTTGGGGTTATGTGATCTTCTTTGCCATTCTTTTATTGATCTTCCAGGCTATTTACGACTGGTCGAGCTACCCAATGGATTTTATTGATGCGACCTTTGCGAAGCTGAGTGAAGTCACAAGAACGGCAATGCCACCGGGACCGTTCACCGATCTTATAGCCGAAGGAATTATTCCCGGTCTTGGCGGTATCGTTATATTCATTCCTCAAATCGCATTCCTGTTTTTGTTTATTTCCATTTTGGAAGAAAGCGGATATATGAGCAGGGTAGTCTTTCTAATGGACAGGACCATGCGCCGCTTTGGGCTTAGTGGAAAAAGTGTTGTGCCGCTGGTTTCGGGAACTGCCTGTGCGATTCCTGCAGTAATGGCCTCCCGAAATATTGAAGACTGGAAAGAAAGGCTTATCACCATTCTTGTTGTGCCATTTACAACCTGTTCGGCCAGGCTTCCGGTTTACCTCATTATCATTGCCCTTGTAATTCCCGATGAATCATTTATGGGATTCAACCTTCAGGGGTTAACCCTCATGCTCCTATACCTCCTTGGTTTTGGAATGGCTATAGGATCGGCCTGGATATTGCACAAGCTCCTCAAAATAAAAAGTAAGTCTTACTTCGTTATTGAAATGCCCAACTACAAATTGCCATTGTTAAAGAACGTGGGAATTAATGTAGTGGAAAAAACAAAAGCTTTTGTGTTAGGCGCCGGAAAGATCATCCTTGCAATCTCTATTATCTTATGGGTGCTTGCAAGTTATGGCCCGGGAGATAACTTCAGCAATGCAAGGGAGATTGTTGAAACCAAATACAGTGAAACCTACCTGCCCGAAGAAGAGATTGACGAATTAGTCGCTTCATATAAGCTTCAGCACTCATACATTGGGAACATTGGAAAAGCTATTGAACCGGCGGTTGCTCCTTTAGGGTACGACTGGAAAATTGGTATAGCTATTGTGAGTTCTTTTGCGGCAAGAGAAGTATTCGTGGGGACTCTTGCAACCATTTACAGCGTGGGTAGTGATGAAGAAGAAACTATTAAGTCCAGAATGGCATCAGAAACCAACCAAATACTTGGAGGCCCGCTTTTCACCTTTGCCAGCGGTGTGAGTTTGCTGTTATTCTATGCCTTTGCCATGCAGTGTATGAGTACGCTGGCAATTGTAAAAAGAGAAACCAACACCTGGAAATGGCCTGTGCTACAGTTGGTGTCTATGACTGTGATAGCCTATGTTGCAGCCTTACTGGCCTTCCAAATTTTAAAATAAGACTATGGAATTACTACAGGAAATACTCGTCTTTATCACCTTCACAATAGCTGTTGGCTACATGTTCACCAAATTTGTATACAAACCGAAATTCATTTTTGGCGGCAAGAAAAAGGCTGATAAAGCCTGTGGAACCGGCTGCGGAAGCTGTCACTAATCGCTTTACGGAAGTGTGGCAGGCAACCTGAGACAATAGATCTAAAGGAAATTCTCTCTAGCAGTTTCAGCTGAAGGATCTGTTTTTCGAAAGCCTTTATTAATGTAGGCACGAACCTGCTGCCCCATATCATTACACCTTCTTCGTATTATTCACCAGCTTGTAATTGCCCGTATGATTTGAACCTCATAGAGCAAGATGCCGATAACCTCTAGAATTTTGCCTATCAACCAAAAAAAAGAATGACAGGATCAGCATTTTAGCTCAATCCAACATCCAGGGTCATCATCACCATAAATCCGCCAATAAACCCCAGGGTAGCAATATCGGTGTACCTGTCTTGTTGAGATTCGGGTATTACTTCTTCCACCACCACAAAGATCATCGCACCGGCTGCAAAACACAGGGCGTAAGGCAAAATTGGTTCAAAGGTCATCACTGCCCAGGCTCCCAGCACCGCTGCCACCGGCTCAACAATAGCCGAAAGCTGCCCATAATTCCAGCTCTTCCAACGGCTCATGCCCTGCCCTCTTAGCGGCGTCGCTACAGCAAAACCTTCAGGGAAATTCTGCAAGCCAATGCCCACTGCCAAAGCTACCGCACCACCTATGCTGGCACCTTCAAGACCCATTGCAGCGCCACCAAACAGCACCCCTATGGCAAGACCTTCAGGAATGTTGTGCAGGGTTATTGCTAGGGTAAGCAGTACAGATTTGTGCCACGGGGTTTTCACCCCTTCCTTATCGGCCATTCTAAAATTTACATGCAGGTGGGGCAGCACTTTGTCCATTCCAAAAATGAATAGCGCTCCAAGGCCAAAACCTACCACTGCGGGAACTACTTTTTCAAAGCCTTCGCCTTTACTCATCTCAATACCTGGTGCCAGCAGGCTCCAAAAACTTGCCGCTACCATTACTCCTCCTGTAAAACCCAACATGCCATCAAAAAGGGCACGATTCATTGTTTTAAAGAAGAAGACAAAAGAAGCTCCCAATGCAGTGAGACCCCAGGTGAATAAAGTGGCTAAAAACGCCGCCAGCACAGGATCTAAAGTTTCAAAATATGCAATTATTCCATCCATTACTCCACAGGTTTTACAAATAAATTGTTTGAAATGCTCTTAGACACATGCAGGTCTTCATCATTGATCTTTATGAACAGGGACTCATCATAAGCTTCCCGGTGTACAACTGTGACCGATTTGCCAAGAGCAATATTATTTTTATCAAGGTATTGTAGGAATTCGGTAGAGGAATCTTTTACGCCTACACATATACCTGATTCTCCTTCCTCAAGGTCGGCTAACAGCACCTTATTGGAAATTCTGAAGTTACCTTCAGCATCGGGAATGGGATCTCCATGCGGATCTCTCTTCGGAAATTCCAGGAATTTGTCCAGCTCATGAGTGAGTTTTTCAGATTTGATGTGTTCAAGCTGTTCGGCAATATCGTGTACCTCATCCCAGCTGAAGTTTAGTTTCTCCACCAGAAAAACCTCCCACAGCCGGTGTTTCCGAATCACTTCAACGGCTGCCTTGTGACCTTTATCGCTCAGCTGCACGCCCTGGTACTTTCGGTATTTCACCAGTTTCTTCTCAGAGAGTTTCTTCAGCATATCGGTGACCGAAGAAGCTTTTGTCTCCATTTCCCCGGCCAATGCGTTAGTACTCACCCCGGCCGGGTAAATTTTTTCAAGATGAAAAATGGTTTTTAAATAATTCTCTTCAGAAAGACTAAACATAAAAGCGATGTTTTTTCGTGTATCAAAATTACATTTTTTATTCATCATAAACAATTTTTAGGCTTACCTAAAAATTGTTTATAGATTTGCAAAAACATACTAATGAAAACACTTTTCTCCCTACTCCTTTTTCTATCCTGCTTGAGCCTTTACAGTCAAACTGCAGAAATCACCGGCCTTATAACCTATAAAGGTGACCCTGTGTCCCTCGTTAATGTTTATCTTGAAGGCACCACAATTGGCACCACGACCAACAACAAGGGCGAATTCTTTATTAAAGTTCCCTTAGGTCACCATGAAATTATCTTACAGGCCATAGGCTTTAAGACTGTACAAAAACATCTTGATGTACTAAACCCTGACCCTCAAAAACTGAGTTTTTCCCTGCAGGAAGATGTTACCGGTTTAGACCAGGTTGTGATCTCAGCCAGCCGCAACGGGCAGCTTAGACATACCGCACCCGTCATAGTCTCTGTAACTTCTGAAAAAGAATTTAATGCTACCCAGTCTATCAGCCTTAGTGACGGACTCAATTTTCAGCCAGGGCTAAGAATGGAAACCAATTGCCAGAACTGCGGTTTTTCACAGGTGCGAATGAATGGTCTTGACGGGGCATATTCGCAGATCCTCATTGACAGCCGCCCCGTCTTTAGTGCCCTTAACGGCGTTTACGGCCTCGATCAAATCCCGGCCAATTCTATTGAAAGAATTGAAGTGGTGCGAGGCGGGGGCTCGGCACTTTATGGCTCAAATGCCATTGCCGGCACCATTAATATTATCACTAAAGTTCCTACCGAAAATTACTATGAAATAGCCGGAAACCTTGCCGCCATTAACGCCGAAGCCGGCGACAGGGCTATTACCATGAATACTACTGTTCTTTCTGAAAACTACAACGCCGGGCTCAATGCCTACGGAATGTTTAGGGATCGAAATCCTTATGATCATAATGAAGACGGCTATACCGAACTTACTGCCGTTGAGAATAAAACCTTCGGATTTAAATCATTTTACACACCGAATGACCGCAGCAGGATAAGTCTTGACTTTAATACCATTCACGAATTCCGGCGCGGCGGTAATAAATTGCATCTTCAGCCTTTTGAAGCCGATATTACCGAGCAGATTTCAAGTGAAGTGCTTGGAGGAGGGCTTACTTACGCGGCTTCTTCCAGGAGCAGGGACATTAGATATTCTGTTTACGCTACTACCCAACTTTCCAAAAATGACAATTTTTATGGGGGCCAGGGAGAAACTTCCGAAGAAAGCCTGAAGGGCTACGGCAATTCCATGGACAACACTTACCTGCTGGGAACACAATTTTCTTTTGATCAGGAGAATTTCCTTGGCTCATTCGCCACTTTCACTACTGGATTTGAATTCAAGAACAACCTCATGCGAGACCGCAAGCCCGGTTATAATGCGCACATCAATCAAAACCTGAACATTCTTGGCATCTACGCACAACAGGAATGGCAGGCGACCGGCAAACTCACCGTATTGGGCGGCCTGCGTGCCGATTTTCACAACGCAGCCGAAGAAAATGTGGTGCTAAACCCACGAATAAATCTATTGTTTTCTGAAAGTGAACATTTACAATTCCGGGCCAGCTATGCCAAAGGTTTTAGGGCGCCACAGGTTTTTACTGAAGATATTCACGCCAGGATCGCTGCAGGAGAAGTGAGCCTGGTCACATTTGCCAATGATCTTCAGTCAGAAACCTCACATAGTTACCTGGCTTCCGCAGAATGGAACAAAACCACATTAGATGACAATTACCGGCTCACGCTCGAAGCTTTTTACACCCGGCTACAAGATCCGTTTATCCTGGAGAGCATTTCTGAAATCACTTTCGAGAAAAACAACGGCGAAGGGGCCAATGTTTACGGACTAAATCTTGATGTGGTTGTGGCTCCAAATGAAGACTGGATCTTGCAAATGGGCGGCACGCTCCAAAGATCCAAATACGATTTTCCTGTCCAGTTTAGTAATGATTCTTCTGTACCTCTTAAAAATGCCAGAAATTTCTTTAAATCTCCTGATCTCTACGGAAATTTCATTCTCACTTATGCGCCAGTAAAGCAGTGGCAAAACAATATGTCGGGTGTCTATACAGGCAGCATGTATGTGCCTCACCTTGCAGGTTATATTGAAAATGACCGTCTTGAAAAAACTGAAGACTTTATGGAGATCAACCTGAAAACTGCATATATCTTTAAATTATCTGAAGAATTTCAGCTTGAACTGAATGCAGGGCTTCAGAATATTTTCAACGAATACCAGCAGGATTTTGACCGCGGAGTTGAGCGGGATGCGAATTACGTCTACGGCCCCACCCGGCCCAGAACTATTTTCGTGGGAATAAAAATTGGTAACAGGCTGCTGCAGTAGAACATTAAAAGCCTCTTTCTTTCTGTATTTGCTCATATGCTTCCTGCACTTTACGGAATTTTTCTTCGGCGCCCTTGATGTAGGCTTCATCCATATGCTGAATCTTGTCGGGGTGATATTTCTTGGCCATTGTTCTAAAGGCCTTTTTCACCTCGGCATCGGTAGCCGATTTATCGATCTCAAGAATTTTGTAAGCATTATCGGTAGTCTTAAAGAACATGGCGTAAAGACTTTCAAAATCTTTCGCTCCTATTCTCAAATGGCCGGCAATTTGCCTAATTTTTTCAGCTTCGGCCTGGCTCACATTGCCGTCGGCATTGGCTATGCTGAACAAAAAGTGAACTATTTGTAAGCGGGCAGCATACTGGGTACGGGCTGCTAAAAATGCAGAAATGCGCCTCTCGTCGAGTTCGCGATCTTTTACAACATCATTAAAAGTTCGAAAAACAGCATTTGCACGATCTTTTCCGTAAGCCTGGACAAAGTAATTGCGCACATAATCCATCTCTTTCTGGCTCACCTGCCCGTCAGCCTTGATTACAATAGCCGACAGGGTTAAGAGATGAAGTTCAAAATCTCCGGGGGTTACACGCTCCTCTTCGTTTGATACCCTGAATCCGCCTTTGCGGTTGGTAAGAGCATCTATAAGGCTTCCTATAATAAATCCGAGGATGGCTCCACGAATACCATAAAACATAAAACCGACAAAAGCGGCAAACCATTTGATCATTAGGGTACTTTTGGGCTGCAAAGATAACATTTTACAACTTCTTTCTTTTAGCAGAGCAGCTTGCGAGGCTTTAACTTTCGAAAATTTATGCTCTTACTTTTATTTGGTATCTTTGTGTCTTTAGTTTTAACGAAAAAAAATTGATATATGTATCCACCGGAATTAGTTAAGCCAATGCGTGAGGATCTCACCAGTGTTGGGTTTGAAGAATTACATACAGTAGAGCAGGTTGATGAGGCAATTGCCAGAAAAGGTACTACCCTGGTGGTGGTGAATTCTGTTTGCGGTTGCGCGGCGGCAAATGCCCGTCCTGCAGCAAGAATAAGCTTGCAAAACAGCAAGAGACCAGACAATTTGGTCACTGTTTTTGCAGGAGTAGACCGTGAAGCTACAGAAAAGGCCCGCGATTATATGGTACCGTTCCCTCCATCTTCACCTTCTATGGCTTTGTTTAGAGATGGCGAATTGGTGCACATGCTGGAGCGCCATCACATTGAAGGTCGCCCTGCCGAACTTATTGCTGAAAATCTTACTGAAGCTTACAACGAGTTCTGCTAAGAATAACAACAGTTTATATTCTAAGGTTGTCAAAAATGTCATTTTTGACAACCTTTTTTTATGCAATAACCTGAAGCACTGCATAAGTGCAGAACAAATCATACTAATGCATTTCTGTTTTGCACGGCAGGAATTAAATGCAGAAATTGCAGCCTTTGCAAGCAAGTGAAAATGAAAACTTTCAAAAAGATCCTTTCCTACCCGCTTTCGGTAGTTTTTTACACCTTATTTTTTCTCAACCTGCTGGTATTCCACCTCATACAATGGTTATGTTTTAACCTGGGAAGATATCAGGCCCACAAAAAGAGCGTTGACATCTTTAATTTCTTTTTGCTGCGCTGCCTCAATGTTCTTGGCACCCGCTTCAGTATAGAGAATAAATATAACCTGCCTACAGACAGGCCCTGTATCTTCGTGGCAAACCACCAGGGCATGTACGATATTCCGCCTATAATCTGGCATTTTAGGAAGCACCACCCAAAGTTTGTGAGCAAAAAAGAATTGGGCCACGGAATTCCAAGTATTTCTTATAACCTTCGTCACGGCGGAAACCTTCTCATAGACCGAAAAAATGGCCGCGAGGCTTTAGTGAAAATGAGCAAATTTGCCGATTACCTCAACCAGAATAATAGATCGGCAGTTATTTTTCCTGAAGGAACCCGCAGCCGCACTGGAGCTCCCAAAAAATTTGCTGTTCAGGGCTTGCAGCTGCTCATCAAGAAAATGCCTGAAGCCGTTATTGTGCCCATTACCATCAACAACAGCTGGAAATTGTTTCGCTACGGAAGTTTTCCCATGGGCATTGGCGTTCACCTCAAACTTAAGGTTCACGAACCGGTTTCAGCAAAATCAGATACTCCCGATGCCCTTGTGGCCCAGGTTGAACGCAGCATTACCGCCGACATCATCTAAAAATGCCATTTTTAACACCCTATGGATAAAGACCAGATCATTGCCAACACTGTTGATTTCGTTAAGGAAAAATTGAAAAATGCTGAAGGCGGCCACGACTGGTTCCATATTGAACGGGTATTTAAAAATGCCAAAATTATTGCCGCTTCCGAAGATGTGAATGGATTTATCGTGGCCCTTGGGGCGCTGCTTCACGACATTGCCGATTCAAAGTTTCACAATGGCGATGAAACTATAGGCCCCAGAATTGCGCGACAGTTTTTATACGAACAACAGGTGCCCGAAGATGATATTCTTCATGTAGAGAACATCATCAAATGGATCTCTTTTAAAGGAGGAAATGAAGCCCAGGAATTCCATTCTCCCGAACTTGATGTAGTGCAGGATGCCGATCGCCTCGACGCTCTTGGTGCCATTGGAATTGCCCGTACCTTTAATTATGGCGGACATAAAGGCCGACCCATCTTTGATCCCGATGTAAAACCGAATCTACATATGACCAAAGAAGAATATAAAGCTTCTTCAGCACCAACAATAAATCATTTCTACGAGAAACTTTTCCTGCTTAAAGACAGGATGAATACAAAAACGGGAAAAAATTTAGCCGAAGAACGTCATGATTTTATGGTCGGGTTTCTTGAACAGTTCTATAAGGAGTGGGGACTACCCTCTCAAAAATGGCATTTTTAGAACAGCTTCATCTGGCCATCTTTATACTGCTCGTGCAAATCGCAATTTAAAACCGGGCGCTCCCTGTCCTTTAGGTAAAGCTTTCGGGCAATAGCAAATTGCTGCGCCACCTGGTCAGCGATGTTTCCATCTCCCTTCATTCGGGTTCCAAAGCGGCTGTCGTTGAGATTTCCGCCGTGACATTCAGAGATTTGATGCAGCACTTTTTCTGCCTTTCCCGGCATGGCTTTTCGAATCCATGAGGCAAAGATCTCACCAATAGCCCCATTAAGCCTAACCACGGTATAGCCTACCCCACAAGCGCCCCTTTCTGAAATTTCTTTCACCAGCGGCAGGATCTCATGGCTGTTAATTGATGGAATAATGGGCGCCATCATCACATTCACCGGAACCCCTTTATTACTGAGCAACTCCAGTGTCTGCAACCGCTTTTTAATGCTGGCTGTGCGCGGTTCCAGCAGTTGCCGGGTTTTTTCTTCCAGAGAAGTAATTGACAAATTTACCCGCACCAAATTGTCTTTTGCCAGTTCCTGAAGAATGTCCAGATCCCTTTGAACAAGGGCATTTTTGGTGATTATGCCTACCGGGTGCTTGTACTTCAAAAAAATTTGAAGCAGCTGCCTAGTGATCTGCAGTTTACGCTCTACAGGCTGATAACAATCTGTATTCCCCGAAAGCACAATAGGAGCCGCTTTCCAGCTTTTACTCCGTAGTTTCGCTTCCAGCAGTTGTGGGGCATTTCGCTTTACCAGAATTTTTTGTTCAAAATCGAGCCCGGCACCAAAACCCCAATATTCGTGAGAATTGCGGGCATAGCAATAAACACAGCCGTGTTCGCAGCCCTGGTATGGGTTTAGAGAAAATTCCAGCCCCACATCGGGGCTGGTAACTTTGTTGACTATAGTTTTTGGAAAAGTATCGAGAAAAGCGGTTTTTGAAGAAGTAGCCTCCTCCCCTTCAGCAGCACAATAGTTCAGGAAATCATCCCTCATCTCGTAAGATAAAGCGTCAAACCTGTTCTTTACCTGCTCCTGTGCTCCCCTACCTTTTATAAAATCGTTCCTCTCCATAGGAACAAAAATAGGATATTTTCCTTTTATGTGGAAATTTTCCTATTCTCCTGGAAAGTTGGCTTTACGTTTATTGAGAAAAGCAGAAGTTCCTTCTTTAAAATCTTCGGTTCCAAATGAGCTTCCGAAGCCATCAATTTCAACTTCAAATCCGTTAACCCCCACTTCATAATTGGCATTTACAGCCCGTATAGCTGCCGAAATTGCCACCATAGAATTGTTCATGATCTTACCGGCCAGTTTTTCGGCAAGCGGAATAAGGTCTTCGGGGGCGGTAACATAGTTTACAAGCTGATAATCCAGCGCCTGTTGTGCATCGATCATTCCTGCGGTCATGATCATTTCCATCGCCCTGCCTTTGCCCACAAGCTGCGGCAATCTTTGTGTACCTCCATAACCGGGAATCACTCCCAAAGAAACTTCGGGTAATCCCATTTTAGCGTTGTCGCTGGCAATTCTAAAATGTGCTGCCATGGCGAGTTCAAGACCGCCACCCAAAGCAAAACCGTTAACGGCTGCTATGACTGGCTTCGGAAAGTTTGCCACCACATCAAATAATTTCTCCTGACCTTCAGCCGCAAGACGCCGACCTTCTTTTGGGGAAAATTCAGCAAATTCACTAATATCAGCTCCGGCAACAAAAGCCTTTTCCCCGCTTCCGGAGAGAATGATCACCTTAATATCGTGATCTTCCCTGGCCGACTCAAAAGCCTCGTTAAGTTCGGCTATAGTAGCTTTATTAAGGGCGTTGAGCTTGTTAGGCCGGTTAATTGTAATGTAGCCAATGTGGTTGTTCTCTTCGAACAGAATATTTTCAAAGTTCATATTTAACTATTTTGGAAAATGTACCTTAAAGATAGTGCCTTTATTTAATTTGGACGAAAACTCAATGCTTCCGCCACAACTTTCAACAATATTTTTCACCATGGCAAGGCCCAGACCCATTCCGCTGGATTTTGTGGTGAACTTGGGCTCAAAGACCTTCTCTTTGTTCTCTTCGGAAATTCCCACCCCATTATCGGACACTATAAGGCAGGCACGATCTTCTTCCTGGGTCACCGTTACCAGCACCGCCGGATGTTCCTCTTTTTCTACAGCCTGTACCGCATTTTTCACAAGGTTGGTCACTACCCGAATAAGCTGAGTACGATCAAACTTGGCCACTATTTCTTCTTTTTCCGAAGAAAAAAGGATGTAATCTTCATTGAAAATATCGAGTGCCAGTTTTACTATTTTTGGAACATTTAGCGTCTCATTTTGCTGCGCCGGCATCTTGGCAAAATTTGAAAAGGCCGAAGCAATGGAGCTCATGGTATCAATTTGCGTGATCAAAGTATCGCTGAACTCGTCTACCTTTTGCTGCATTTGAGGGTCATTGGGATCAAATTTTCTCTGGAAGCTTTGCACGCTTAAACGCATGGGCGTAAGCGGATTCTTGATCTCGTGCGCCACCTGCTTTGCCATCTCGCGCCAGGCCTGCTCACGCTCGCTGGTAGCCAGTTTGGCTGCGCTTTCTTCCAACTCGTCGATCATCGAATTATATGCCGCCACGAGCGTATAGATCTCTTCGCTTACATTGCCAATCTCGATCTTTTGGTTCTTCTTGTCGAGCCGGGTTTGATGTATCCTTTCTGAAACTGTTTTTAAACTGCGCGTAATGTATTTTGAAAGGAAGTAAGCCAGCAAAATTGCCAGCACCAGCATAAACAAGTACACCTCGGTAAGTTTTACAAGGAAGTTTCTAAGGTCGCGGGTGATGAAGTAATCATCTTCGAGATATGGAAGATTGAGAATGGCGAGGGGCCGGAATTTATTGTCGGTAATATAAGTGTAAGAAGACTGAAATCTTTTGTCATTTTTGACAGTCTGCCGAATGATCCTCTTTCTCGATGATGATTCGAGCTGCTCAAGTACACTATTGCTCAGACGAAGATCGGTGGTGTCGGGAAAAAAAGACTGGTTTGATTTTAATATGAGATCTCCCTCAAGACTGTAGATATTAATTGGCATATTGTGCACCTGGGAAATCTCATGGATCTTGTCCCGTTCCTTTAAAATAAGATAGAGATTTTCTTCACTTACCTCATAAGTGGTACTTTCTACCACGAACTTGATGTGCTCCCTTATTGCCTCTTCTTTGCGTTCAAGCCTCTCTTTATGATAATCCTGGGCTTCCTGCTTGTACTGCAGTACGGTTATTCCTCCAATAAGGATTGACGCCAGTAGCACCAGCACAATCATAGACAGGAATATTCGGGTTCTTAAAGAAAACTTCAAAAAAGATGATTTTAAAATGCCAAAATACGCAACAATAATTGAACCGTTCTAATGATCCTGTTTTCTGGTGCGTATGCGTTTATACATTTTCACTCCCAGCATTAACATTGCAGCAAGTAAAAAGATACCTATTAAGCCAAAGATCCAGTTAAACGCATCTTTAAGAATAACAAGAAATACTACCGCAAACAGGATAAGCGTTGATCCTTCATTCCAGAGCCTCATTTGGTTGGAAGTCCAGGTGGTCTTATCGCTTTGCAGTTGTTTAAAGATATGATGAGTTTTAGCATGATAGGCAAAAAGAAGCAACACAAAAGCAAGTTTTACGTGCATCCAGGGCATTTGGAGCCAGTCTGGCACCAGGATAAGCAGCCATACTGCAAACAAAGTAGCGAGTACAGCCGAGGGCCAGGTAATGATGTACCACAACCTCCTGGTCATGATCTTTAATTGATCGCTTAAAATGCTGTTTTCAGGTTCGGGCTTATCAAGGGCTTCGATGTGGTAAATAAAGAGCCGCGGAATATAAAAAAGTCCGGCGAACCAGGTGATCACAAAAATGAGATGCAGGGACTTGATGTAGTTGTAATATTCCAATTTATGCTGAAGGTTTTTTATTGGGGTTGAGGTGTGTGTGGAAGATGGCAAAGATGAGCACCAAAGTGCCTGTCAACCTGTAAATCATCACAAATGGAAATTTTTTTAAGCCAATTTCTCTAAACCCCTTCCTTTTTAGTTGAAAAGCTTCAGGATTTGTCTTCAAATATTCTGTGGCGTTTTCAACTTCAGAAGTAAATTCATCTCCTAAACCTTTTTTTTGATCTTCATACCATGAGTATGCTTTGAACAAATCTCGCTGAGCCTCCTCCCGGAATTTCACATTATAATTCATAAGAATCGTTAAGATTCTTTTTGACTTCTTCCCACGTATAAGATTTACCACTGCTTTGAAGATGATCTTCGTACCTCCTCATCAACTCCTCCTCCTGTTCGGCAGAAATACTTAATTCTTCAGAAAGTTCTGTATATGCATCCAGGCGATACTCTTCACCGGCTTCAGAAACTCCAAAGAGTAATTCTTCTACCTTTTTTAAAATAACCTCATTCTCACAGGCGATTATCTTTTCCAGAAGTTCTAATTTTAGCTTATCCTTTTCCATAGTATATCAAAGATAATGAAAAGCCCGTTCTAAAGCTAAGGTGTCAAAAATGGCATTATACGGTTACATTCTGGTGCGCCCACTCATCAATCCAGCGGGCCAAAACTTTCACCCAGTCCTCGCGATCGTTTAAACAGGGCACCGTGGTGAATTTCTCGCCCCCGGCTTCCTCAAAGATCTCTTTTCCTTCCATAGCGATCTCCTCCAGCGTCTCCAAACAATCGGAAACAAAGGCAGGACATACAATAGCAAGGTTTTTCACGCCCTCAAGGCCTTTTCTCTCAATAGTACGGTCGGTATACGGCTGTAACCAGGGATCAAACCCAAGCCTGGACTGAAATGACACTGAATATTTGCCCTTTTCGAGCCCCAGGTGTTCGGCTACCAGCTTTGTGGTCTCATAACACTGGTGACGATAGCAGAATTGATGTGCTGCCGAAGGCGTCTGGCAACAACTGCCATCAATCTTGCAATGCGAGTTAGTGATATCGCTCTTTCTAATATGCCTTTTTGGAACCCCGTGGTAAGAAAACAAAAGATGATCAAAATCTACCCCTTTTAAAGATTCTGAAATACTTGTGCTTAGCACACGAATGTAATCATCGTGATTGTAAAAAGCAGGAACTGAAGTAAACTGCATCTGCGGAAAATGCTTTTTCCGAAGCTCTTCTGCCAGCACCAGGATGGTTTCGGTAGTAGCCATGGCAAACTGCGGATACAATGGAAAGATCAATACCTCATCTACCCCTTTTTCATGCAGCTCTTCGAGACCCGCTTTTATAGAAGGCTTCCCATAACGCATGGCCAGTGCAATTGGCACAGAGGTAAGTTCATCAACTTTCTCCTGAAGTCTTTCAGAAAGTACAATTAATGGAGACCCTTCCTCCCACCATATTCTTTTATAAGCTTCAGCCGATTTCTTGGGCCTGGTATTCAGGATAATTCCGCGTACCAGGAGGGTGCGTGCCCAATAAGGAACATCAATTACCCTTTCATCCATAAGGAATTCATCCAGATATTTCTTTACATCTTCCGGATCTGTACTGTCGGGGGAACCCAGGTTCACCAATAATACTCCTTTACTCATCTGTTAAATTTGAAGCAAAAATACGATTATTAAATTCGGCTAAAAAGCTTCAGAAAAGCTCTAAAAAAATAGTTCTATTGAAGAAACTTATAGTTTAAGCTTCCGAAGAAAGCGACATGAGATATTTTTTTGGGGTAGTCCCGAATTTCTTTTTAAAAGCTGCGATAAAATGGCTTGATGTGCTGTATCCTACTTTTAAACCTACCTCATTCACATTAAATTCGCCCGAATCAAGCAATTTTCTGGCCGATTCCATTTTGTAATCAAAAAGAAAACTGAAAACCGAATCACCGTAGATTTGTTTAAAGCCTTCTTTTAATTTTTTAAGGCTTAAGCCAATTTCCCGTGAAAGCTCCTGTAACGAAGGTGGCTCGGCCATGTTGGCAATAATAATTTCTTTTGCCTTTCTAATTTTAAGCACATTTTCTTCGTCACTTAAAAAAGGACATTGCTCTACATTAGGTTCTTCAGACCTGTTGAAATAGAGGCTCAGCAATTCATAAGCTTTCGCCTTAAAATAGAGGTTTTTGATACTGGGCACCACATTGTAATTGGCAATTTGGTTTAAAACAATCACCATACCCGGCGTGAGCGGGCTGTCTTTATAATATTGCTTATCGCGATTCTCAAGGCTGAGAAAACTCACGTAACCGGCATCTTCAGAAAAGAGGGCATGAAATTTCTTCAGGGAAATAACAATAGAGATCACCCAGCTCCCGCCCTGTAGTTCTAAATCTATTGGCAGGTCTCTTTTGGGGTTGTACAGCAGCAACGCATTCTCTTCAAGCAGCGGGATCTTGTAGTTCCCATTGTTAAAAAAGAACCTTCCTTCTCCTTTTCCTGAAAAGTGAAACTGTATAAAATTGCTGTTGATATTCCGCTGAATCTTTACCCGCTCCTTTGACGGATTTTGAAACCTGAGCAAGTAAAAACCTTCTTCAAGACGGGTTTTTTCAAAGGTACTTTGAGCGACATTTTCCTGCATGACAAAATCGGTTTTTTAGCAGCTTCTATTTAGAAACGTTCTAAACTAAAAGACTGCATTTCCATATTTCACAGGTAAAAATAGCCGAAATAAATGATTTTAATCAGTTTTCGTGACAAAATCACGTGCAGCGACAAAAAATGTACTTTGAGCGTTGTTTTTTACTTTAAGCTTAGCTTAAATTTGCCCGTTAGAATGCTATTCAGGTACATGGAAGATTACAATATTTCTAGAGGAAAACATTTTTATACCATTGGTCTTAGCTACAAAAAAGCCGATGCAGAAGTAAGAGGCCACTTTAGCCTGGACGAAACCGGAAAGAAGAATTTGCTTGAGCAGGCAAAGGCTGAAGGTATCGACGGACTCATTGTTACCTCCACCTGTAACAGGACCGAAATTTACGGTTTTGCACAGCACCCGTTTCAATTGATCAAGTTGTTATGTGAGCATACCCACGGTACCGTTGAAGAATTTGAGAAAGTGGCTTATGTTTACAAAAACAAAGATGCCATTTCTCATATGTTTAGAGTGGGTACCGGTCTGGACAGCCAAATATTGGGAGACTTTGAAATAATTAGCCAAATAAAATCGGCATTTATAGATTCAAAGGATATCGGAGTCTCAAATCCATTTTTAGAACGGCTGGTAAATGCCGTGATCCAGGCAAGCAAACGCATTAAGAATGAAACAGGAATATCTTCGGGAGCTACTTCAGTAAGTTTTGCTTCAGTGCAATATATTCTGAAGAATTTCGAAAATCCTTCCGAACTTAACATCCTGCTGTTTGGCACAGGAAAAATTGGCCGCAATACTTGCGAGAACCTTGTAAAACATACGAAGAACCACCAAATCACCCTTATAAACAGGACCAAAAACAAGGCAGAAAAAGTAGCCGGAAAATTTGATCTGACTGTTAAAGATTACGCCGATCTTCAAGCCGAAATTAGGCAGGCAGATGTATTGATAGTGGCTACAGGAGCACAAAATCCCACCATTACCAAAGATCTTATCTTTAACAAGAAAGACCTTTTGATTTTAGACCTTTCTATCCCCAAAAATGTTTCTACTGATGTAGAAGAACTTCCGGGTGTCTCTCTTATTCACCTCGATCACCTTTCACAGATGACCGATGAAACCCTTGAAAGAAGAAAGGCCGCCATTCCCCAGGCTCATGAGATCATTACTGAAATGGAAGCCGACTTCAACTCATGGCTTGAAACCCGAAAATTTGCCCCTACCATAAAAGCTCTGAAAAAGAAACTGCGGACGATGAAAGATGCCGAAGTAGATTTTCAACGCAAAAAGATTGAAAACTTTAATGAACGGCAGGCCGAAGTACTAGGAGATCGTATCATTCAGAAGATCATGAACCAATTTGCCAATCACTTAAAAGGCGATTCGAATACTACCGATGAAAGCCTGGAGTTGATCCAAAAGGTTTTTCAACTTGAAGAAACCACCAAGAGATGAGCAGGGTGATTCGTATAGGTACGCGTGACAGCGAACTGGCGCTGTGGCAGGCAAATGCTGTTAAGAATGCGCTCGAAAAGCTGGGCCACGAAACCAAACTGGTTCCGGTAAAATCTCAGGGAGACCTGGTGCTGGATAAGCCCCTTTACGAATTTGGCATTACCGGTATTTTTACTAAAACTCTCGATGTCGCCATGATCACAGATCAAATAGACATCGCCGTGCATTCTATGAAAGATGTTCCTACTGCACTCCCTCAGGGCATTGTAGAGGCTGCGGTCTTAAAAAGGGCAAATACACACGACATTTTAGTTCATAAAGGAACCGATTTCCTCAATGACGACGAAGGTATTATTGCTACCGGAAGCCTGCGACGCCAGGCACAATGGTTACATAAATATCCTAACCACGAGATCGTAGATTTGCGTGGCAATGTTAATACCCGGCTTCAAAAACTGGAAGACAGTACCTGGAATGGTGCTGTGTTTGCAGCGGCAGGCCTTGAACGTATAAATTTAACCCCCGAGGCTTACTTAGATCTCAAGTGGATGATCCCCGCACCCGCACAGGGAGCCATGCTGGTGGTAGCAAAGGAAGATGATGAGTTTTGCAGAAAAACTCTTGCTGCTTTAAACCATGAATCCACAGCAGTTTGCGTGCATGTTGAAAGAGAATTCTTACGAGTGCTGGAAGGTGGTTGTACTGCCCCTATAGGCGCACTCGCAACCATTCATGACGGGACGGTACATTTTAAAGCTGCACTTTTCAGCCTTGACGGGCAGGAGAGAATTGGGGTAGAAAAAGAAATTCCGGTTTCTCAGCACGAAGGTTTCGGTCGTAAATGTGCCGAAGAAGTATTAAGCGCCGGCGGTGATGTGCTTATGCGCAAGATCAAGGAAGAGGTAAACAACACCAAGGGCTAACTTTTTGGCCACCAATCATAAAGTCTTTTGTTTAGTAAAGAAGAAAGTCACGGGAGTAAGAAATCACTTTCTAAAGAGAGAGCGGACATTAGCGTACTTTCTACAAAAAAACTGACTTTGGGCCAGAGAGAACTGCTTTTAAATAAAGGAATAGGCCTGGTAGAAACTGATTTTATTTCAATAGAACCTTTAGAGTTTGAAATAAAAACCCTTCCCGAAAATGTCATTTTCACGAGCAAGAATTCGGTAAGAGCAATACTTCAGCATTCTCGGATGAGGGAAATTCAGCAGAAAAATATCTTTTGTGTAGGTGAAAAAACTGAAGCTTTTCTAAGACAGCATGGCTTCAGGGTGTCAAAAATGGCAAATTACGGAGCCCTTTTGGCTTCAGAAATAATTGAGAGCCACAGCAAAGAAAATTTCCTGTTTTTCTGCGGAAAAAAGAGGCATGCCGAGCTTCCGGAGCGATTAAGATCGGCAGGGGTAACACTCACCGAAATAGAAGTATACGACACCCTTTCGGTACCAAAAAAAATAGATCGTATCTTTGAGGGAGTGCTGTTTTTTAGCCCCAGCGCAGTGCGAAGTTACTGTGCAAGTAATAATTTAAAACACAGCATAGCTTTTTGTATTGGAACAACAACAGCTTCCGAAGCAAAGAATTTTACAAAAAATGTGGTCATCGCCAGCACGCCGACTATTGAAAATGTCATTGTACAGGTGGTGAAGACTTTTAAATAACAGAACAAACTATTCAAAAATGATAAAAAACGATCTTTTTCTTCGAGCTTTAAAAGGTGAAACTGTAGAGCGACCACCGGTATGGATGATGCGCCAGGCAGGAAGGTATCTGCCCGATTTTATGAAGCTCAAGGATAAGTACGATTTCTTTACCCGCTGCCGCACCCCCGAACTGGCTACAGAAATTACTGTAATGCCCATACACCAGGTAGGTACCGATGCCGCTATTTTGTTCAGTGACATTTTGGTGGTGCCACAGGCGATGAACATTGAGGTACAAATGAAACCGGGACTGGGCCCATGGCTTCCCAATCCAGTGAGGACAACGGCTGATGTTGAAAAAGTGATTGTACCCGATGTTCATGAAACTTTGGGTTATGTTATGGAGGCCATCAAAATGACCAAGAAGGAGCTCAATGACGAGGTGCCGTTAATTGGTTTTGCAGGTTCTCCCTGGACGATTCTGTGTTATGCAGTACAGGGACAGGGTTCCAAAAACTTTGATATTGCAAAGAAATTCTGTTTTACCAATCCGCAGGCAGCCCATACCCTGCTTCAGAAAATCACTAACACTACGATCGCTTATATGAAAGCAAAAGTGGAGGCCGGTGTTGATGCAGTGCAGATCTTTGATTCCTGGGGCGGGATGCTCTCTCCCAAAGATTATCAGGAATTTTCATGGAAATATATTCAGCAGATCATTGATGCTCTAAAAACGGAGATCCCGGTGATCGCCTTTGGAAAAGGCTGTTGGTTTGCTCTTGATAGTATGGCGAAATCGGGCGCTTCTGCGCTTGGCGTAGACTGGACCTGTTCCCCGGAAATGGCAAGAAAACTAACGGGAGGCGAAATCACCCTGCAGGGAAATTTTGACCCGAGTAGGCTTTATTCGCCACCTGCTCAAATAAAACAGATGGTACACGACATGATCAACCAATTTGGAAAAGACAGGTACGTGGTAAATCTTGGCCACGGGATTTTACCCGATATCCCTGTTGAAAATGCCATCGCTTTTGTAGAAGCTGTGAAGGAGTATAAAATTTCGTAAAAGTGGTAGTAGGTAAAAGAATAACAAGCCTTAGGTTTAGAGAGCTGGTTATTCTTGTAAAGGTCTTTTTAAAACACCCTGTTTACCTTATTCCCACTTACAGGGCTACTAATAAAACGATAAAGACCTGTAACCAGTTGTATGGAAAGCTACATCATGAAAACAACAGGACCAATGCCTTTCGCCATGCACTCTGGAACTACCTTATATGCGCGTACTGTGTTAACGCAGCCGGATCATTGGAGGAGGCTACCCACTGGAGTAAAATGATCACCGATCTCCATGAACGGCTTTCACCAAATGAAGGTCTTGCCAAAGCAATGGACCTTCACAACAACAGGATTGGCAGGCAGTTATTCAGAAGTAATTCTGAAGAAAAGGAAAAAATTGTACCTGTGTTACAAAAAATGATGACCGAAGCAGTAAGGGTTACAAGCCTTAGAGAAGTTGAAGAAGAGAATTATAAACTGGTATTCATAGAAGAAGTTTAACCCTAAAGATGAAGGAGAAATTTTACGCATATATACAGGACCTGCAAGATCGTATCACGGCCAATCTTGAAGCCATTGATGGAAAAGCAATTTTCAAAGAAGATCTTTGGCACCGGGAAGAAGGCGGTGGTGGCCGCACCCGGGTCATTGAAGATGGAAATGTATTTGAAAAAGGCGGAGTGAACATCTCCAAAGTTTTTGGACCACTCGCCCCTGCCATGCAGCAACATTTTGGAGTGGGCGATGTCAACTTCTTTGCCTGCGGAATAAGCCTCGTGCTACATCCCAAAAACCCAATGGTTCCAACCGTACATGCAAACTGGCGCTATTTTGAAATGTATGACAAAGATGGAAATACGGTTGATAGTTGGTTTGGCGGCGGACAGGATCTTACTCCTTATTATCTTTTTGAAGAGGATGCCCAACATTTTCACAAGGTGTGTAAAACTGCCTGTGACCGGCATGATGCCACTTTTTATTCTGAATTCAAGGAAAAGTGCGACAACTATTTCTGGAACTCCCACCGGGATGAAGCCAGGGGAATTGGCGGATTATTCTTTGATTATTTAAGGCCTTCTGAAGAAAAGAGTAGCGAAGAATGGTATAATTTTGTAACCGATGTTGGGGACAGTTTCCTGGAGGCTTATCTTCCCATTGTTGAAAAAAGGAAAAGCCTCTCTTTCACCCCCAATCAGCGTAACTGGCAGGAGATAAGACGGGGCCGTTATGTAGAATTCAACCTGGTGCATGATAAAGGCACGCTCTTCGGATTAAAAACCAACGGACGAATAGAAAGTATATTGATGAGCCTACCTCCGCATGTACAGTGGGTATATGACCATCATCCCGAACCCGGAAGCGAGGAAGAAAAACTTGTAGAGGTGCTTCGTCATCCAAGATCGTGGACCTGATATGTCGCTCCTCTGGAGCTCATAATACGAGATGCTTTTATTACTAAAAATATATCACCTCTCCGAGGCTTAAATTCTTGAGTAGATTTTAATCTATGGAAGGATCAAAATTACTCTCAAGGAGCAGTAAAAACAGATTTTCCCAGCATAAAATTGCTCCGGAATGTTGATGGTGTTTATGTTCTTAGAAATATTATTTAATCTAAAGCTCTACTAAGATTTAGAGATTTTAAATTCGAGAGGGAGAATCTGAGCTCCAGAGGAGCGAAATATTTATAGATTAGATTCATTAAAATCAAAAAAGCTCCAGAGGAGCGGCATAACAATGGCCGATACTTATTCCAAAATATACATTCATGTTATTTTCGCTGTCAAAGGTCGACATAGCCTGATTTCCAAAAATTGGGATGACGAACTCTATTCCTATATTACAGGTATAATCAAAAATAAAGGTCAAAAGTTGCTACGAATTAATGGAATGCCAGACCATCTTCACCTTTTAATTGGAATCAAACCCGACTTGTCTCTATCAGGTCTTATTCGGGATATTAAATCAAATTCATCCCGTTTCATTAATGAAAAAGGCTGGATAAACGGCAAATTTGAATGGCAACAGGGCTTTGGTGCTTTCAGTCTTGGCCATTCCCAATTGACATCGGCAATTACTTACATTGAAAATCAGAAGGAACATCATAAAAAAAGTACCTTCCAGGACGAGTATGAGAATTTCCTGAAGAAATATGATGTCGACTATAAGCCGCAATACCTTTTTAAAGCACCGGAATAATAATACAAATTAAACAGTAACAACCGAATCTCATATCATGTTAATAAGAAACCGCAGACTTAGAACAAATGAAGTAATAAGAGGCCTTGTGAGGGAAACTTCACTTACTCCAAATGATTTTATAGTTCCTCTTTTTGTTGTGGAGGGAAAAAATATAAAGGAAGAAATTGCATCAATGCCTAATTACTTTAGGTACAGCCTTGACCTCCTGGAAAAAGAAGTAAAAGAACTCTGGAATCTTGGCTTAAAATCGGTACTCATCTTTGTAAAAGTCCCCGACAACCTCAAGGATAATAAAGGAACTGAAGCTTTAAATAAGGATGGCCTAATGCAACGGGCAGTGAAGACCATCAAAGACGCCGTACCCGAAATGCTGGTGATGACCGATGTCGCTCTTGACCCCTACTCTTCTTACGGCCATGACGGGATTGTAGAAAACGGGCAAATCCTGAACGACCCAACAAAAGAAATCCTTGCAAAAATGTCACTTTCACATGTGCAGGCAGGTGCCGATTTCGTTGCGCCAAGTGATATGATGGACGGCAGAATAAAGGCCATCAGAGAACTTTTGGAGCAGGAAAAGCATTTCAACGCAGGGATTTTAAGCTACAGTGCCAAGTACGCTTCAGCTTTTTATGGTCCGTTTCGCGATGCCCTCGATTCGGCACCGGGATTTGGAGACAAAAAAACTTACCAGATGGATCCTGCCAACAGAGAGGAAGCCATTAAGGAAACGCTTCAGGATATTGAGGAAGGCGCCGACATGGTGATGGTAAAACCCGGCCTGTGCTACCTGGATATTGTGCGGGAGATCAAAAATACCGTAAATGTACCCGTTGCGGTTTACCAGGTGAGCGGAGAGTACTCGATGCTCAAAGCAGCGGCCGAAAAAGGCTGGCTTGATCATGATGCCGTTATGCTCGAACAGCTCACAGCTATTAAAAGAGCCGGTGCACAAATGATTGCAAGTTATTTTGCTAAAGATGCTGTCAAACTTTTATAACGGTCTACTTTTTGAGTAACTTTGGCTTGTGCAGCAGCAGCCTAAAATAGGAATAAAACTACTGGTCCTCTTCCTTGCTTTTTTTAGCATTGGAGGGGGATCAGGATATGCTTTTAATTTTTCTGAAGTACATGAAGAACAATCGTCTTCTTCCGAAAAATTAGCTGCTGCCAATCCACTTTCAGTGGCCTATAGGGAGAATTTGTTCCAGGAGCTTCCCGAGCTTCAGCAAAACCCCTGGCCCGCCATTTCTTCTTTAGGATTTAATTCTTTTAGCCTTTGCGAAAATCCATCTGGGGCATCTTATTTCAGCTTTAATAGAGATTTACGAAAGGATTTAAAAATTCAGCTTTTTCCCAAACATTTTTTCTTGTGAACGTCATCCTTTTTTGCAAAATATCAGGATAACAAAATAAATCGTTCACAATAAATTATATAAAAATGGATACAGCATCCACCCTAATGGGTTTGGGACTACTAATCTTATTCATAGCTCCCGTTGGTTACCTCGTTTACAACCAGTCACACAAAGAGAAAAAACGAGCTAAAAAAATGGCATTTTTGGCAAGTAAGAAAGGCTACAATCTTGATGAAACCGAGAATACTCATGGTTTGTCAATAGGTCTTGATAAAACTGCCGGAAAGTTCCTCCTTTTGAGATCTGCTGAAAAGGCCGATCTACAGGAAATCGATCTTAAAGACCTGATGAAGATTGAGATCGTCAAGATCGATGAAGATGAGAAAAACACTCAGGCTCTCGATAAGATAAGAGAGATCTCTCTCCTGCTGAAAAGCAAAAGCAACGAAGACAAAAGGCTTATTTTCTATGCCGAGGAAGAAGATCCGGTTACCGAGAAAAATAATCGCCTGGACAGGGCTATAAAATGGCAAAAAACTCTTCAGAAGTATTGTAAGTCATAAAAAATATTTGAACTGAATTAAAAGAACAGGAGCCGAAAAAGCTCCTGTTCTTTTTTTTACAGCTTCTTCAACCGTGACTGCTATTACCGTTATTAAGAAATATCTGACGTATTCACCCCTTCCCACGGCTGCTGATCCTGGCTTGAAAGTCCAGTGAAATATAGGGGTTTAAGAATGTTTTAGGTTTGTTTTAGTAAAATTTCACAGGCTCCTCATGTACCTTTGAAAATATCGGGCGGTGAGGAAACTCAGCCCTTTTTTTTCCGCAGAACACACCTCCCCCTTCTGTACTTCTGCCGGAAAAAATAACTAAAAGTTTTTCTTATATAAACTGAAATAAACTCAACTAAATGAACCAAAAAACTACTTCCAAAATAGCACTTGTTACGGGTGGAAGTAGTGGCATTGGCAAAGCAATAGCCCAAAAGCTGAGTAAAGAAGGGGTAAGAGTGATTGTAGCCGACCTGGCTGAAGATAAGCTTCAGGAAGAAAACATCCAGTTTCGCCAATGCGATGTAAGAAAGGCTGAAGATATTGATGAACTTTATGCCTGGACCACAGAGAATGTAGGCCATCCCGATTATCTCATCATAAATGCAGGACAGGGTATCAAAGAAAAACTTTCTGAAGGAGACCCCGAAAAATGGAAGGCAGTACTGGAGACAAACCTACTGGGCCCTCTTAGGTGCATACGGGCATTTACCCCCAACATGATCTCTAAAGAAAATGGGAATGTGGTATTCATTTCTTCAGTTGCGGCCAACCAGCCTCACGCCTATGGAGGAATATATGCAGCTTCAAAATCGGCGCTGGAAGTAATAGCTGAAACTTTAAGGCTGGAAACCCTTCCGCACATTAATGTTACGGTAGTAAGCCCCGGCATAGTAGATACCTCCTTTTTTGAACATGAGATCTCAGGAAACAGTTCAGTAGAAGAGATGGGTATGGGTGCCATACATCCGCAGGAAATCGCAGAAGACGTGTGGTATGCGCTCAATAAGAAAAAGGGAACCAGCATAAATAAAATCACCACCAGACCATTATTACAAAACTTCTAACCAATCAAAACCCACCAAATGCAGAAGAAAATATTAATAACCGGAGGAGCAGGATTTATAGGGTCTCACCTTGCAGATGAGCTCTTGAATGAGGGATATACAGTGAGGGCACTGGACAACCTGTCTGAACAGGTGCATGGAGAAAATGCTACCCGGCCCGATTACCTCAACCCGAATGTAGAACTGCAAATAGGAGATATGCGCGATAAAGCGGCTGTTAAAAAGGCTCTTGAAGGCGTAGATGCCGTGGTACATCTTGCAGCGATGGTAGGGGTAGGACAAAGCATGTACCAAATCAAGGACTACACCGATGTTAATAACGTGGGCACGGCAGTACTTATGGAGGCTTTGATGGACAACCCGGTGGAAAAATTAGTTACTGCATCAAGCATGAGCATTTATGGGGAAGGCCTTTACCTCGATGAGGCCGGGGAGAAAAGGATGGACTGTGAACGCAAACTTGCCGACCTTAAAAAAGGACAGTGGGAAATGTATGACAGTAATGGGAAAGAACTCAAACCTGTACCAACTCCCGAGTCTAAAATTCCCAATCTTTCTTCCGTTTACGCCCTCTCAAAATATGATCAGGAACGGCTGAGTCTTATTACCGGCAAAGCTTATAACATACCCACCACAGCGTTGCGGTTCTTTAATGTCTATGGAACCCGCCAGGCGCTGTCTAACCCTTATACCGGTGTACTTGCAATTTTTGCTTCCCGCCTGCTTAATGACAATCCGCCAATGATCTTTGAAGATGGTAAACAAAAGCGTGATTTCATTCATGTAAAAGATGTAGCCCGTGCCATTCGCCTGGCTATGGAAAAACCAGAAGCCGATGGAGAGGTATTTAACGTGGGCAGCGGTAACCAGTACAGCATCCTTGAGATTGCAGATAAACTTGCAGGTGTAATGGGTAAAGAAAATATTAAAGCTGAAGTCACCGGAAAATACCGGGTTGGCGATATAAGACACTGCTTTGCAGACAATACCAAAACAAGAGAGAAACTGGGATTTACTCCCGAAGTGAAATTTGAAGACGGATTATTTGAACTTGCCGAATGGCTCAAAACCCAAATAGCCACAGATAATGTGAGCAAAGCAAGCAGCGAATTGTCTTCCAGAGGTTTAACCGTGTAAAAGAATAGCGATGAAAGTAAAGAAGAATTTAAATAATAATACTCCTTCACTCGGCATTCTGGAATGGTTTAGACCAGGTGAACACGAGGAAGTGAAAGCCGCGATAGAAGATTTCAAAAAACTCGGAATTAAGCATTTACGCACAGGAATTTCGTGGGCCGACTGGTATGTAGAAGGTACAGAGGAATGGTACGACTGGCTATTTGCCGAACTTGCTCCACACGTAGAGATACTGCCTTGCTTCCTTTATACGCCGCCTTCAATTGGTGAAATGCCGAAGACCTCGGCACCGCCTAAAGACCTTAAAGCCTACGCTGATTTTATAGATACTATGATCACCCGCTATGGGGAATATTTTGAATGGGTTGAACTGTGGAACGAGCCAAATAATAAGGTGGAATACGATTTTACCCTTGATTACTCCTGGAACAAGTTCTCTACCATGATAGGTATGGCGGCACATTGGGCTCAAAAAAGGGGAAAAAAGACCCTGCTTGGAGGGATGAGTCCCATTGACCCTAACTGGATGCAGATGATGATTGAGCAGAAAGTGCTTGATCATATAGATGCTGTGGGAATTCATGGTTTCCCTCATGTTTTTGACCAACAGTGGAAAGGCTGGGATGTCAATATCAAGTGCATAAAAGAAGTGATGGAGAAATTTGGGTACAGTAAAGAGATCTGGATCTCTGAAGCCGGTTTCTCCACCTGGCAAAATGATGAAGTAAAGCAATACCAGGAATTTAAAAATGTTCTCAATGCCGATGCCGACAGGATCTACTGGTATTCTTTAAAAGATCTCGACCCCGTAAATTCCACCGTTGGCGGTTTCCACCTTGATGAGAGGGAATACCACTTCGGATTAAAAAAGACTGACGGAACCAAAAAGCTGCTGTACAAACTCCTCGAGAAAAATGGTCTTGAACAGGTAAAACATCAGGATTATATTCAGAAACAGTACAGGGTAAAAACCGATGAGAAATATACCCTGATAACCGGAGGTGCCGGTTTTATTGGCACTAATCTCGCTTCAAGATTCCTTTCTGAAGGAAAAAAGGTGATGATCTATGATAGCCTATTTCGCGATGGGGTTGAAGAGAATCTTCAATGGCTTCAGAAGGAATATGGAGATAAGCTCATTATTCAAATCTCAGACATTAATGAAACGCGAATACTACAAGAATGTGTAAACCACGCTTCCGAAGTTTTCCATCTCTGCGCACAGGTTGCTGTGACATCATCGGTCACCAATCCTATTCACGATTTTAACGTAAACCTCAACGGCACCTTCCATCTTCTGGAAGCCATAAGAAAGAGTGAACATCAGCCGTCATTGATCTTTACTTCTACCAACAAGGTTTATGGAAATCTTCAGGATGTAGAAATGGTTGAAAATGAAACCAGGTTCTATCCTGCCGATTCAAAAATTAAAGAATATGGGATCAATGAAAAGATCCCGCTGGACTTCCATAGCCCTTATGGCTGCTCAAAAGGAGCTGCAGATCAGTATATTCTTGATTATTCGAGAACCTACGGCCTAAAAACGGCTGTATTCAGAATGAGTTGCATCTACGGCCCACACCAGTTTGGTACCGAAGACCAGGGCTGGGTAGCACATTTCTTAATAAGTGCTCTTGAAGATAAACCCATAACCATCTACGGAAATGGTAAGCAGGTGCGGGACATTCTCTTTGTAGAAGACCTGATTGATGCCTTTATGCTGGCCCACAAGAACATCGATAAACTGGCGGGGCAGGTTTTCAATATCGGCGGCGGACCTCAAAATACAGTGAGTCTACTGGAGATTGTTGATACCATTAAAGAAAAAGCAGGTAAAGAAATGAACGTTAGCTTTGAAGACTGGCGTACGGGAGACCAGTTCTACTATGTTTCAAACACCAGCAAATTCAAAGAAGCCACAGGCTGGGAGCCTAAATATACAGTAGAAAAAGGTGTTGAACACCTCGTAAGGTGGCTTTGTGAAAACCGCAATATCCAATTACCTCAAAATTTAAACTCCACAAAAGAAATCGCTATATGAGTTCACCGCAGGCCGTACAGGAAAAAGCACCTGTAGAAGAAAACACTGCAACTGCAAAAGCCGCAGTTTTACAAGCCCCTCAAAAAGTTGATGTTGAACAAATAGAAGCCGAACCCGGCCAGGGAGAAGTACGAATAAAGCTGGAAGGAAGCGGCGTTTGCGCCTCCAATATTCCGGTGTGGGAAGGCCGCGACTGGTTCAACTATCCCGTAACTCCGGGAGAACCGGGACACGAAGGCTGGGGTGTGATAGATGCCGTGGGAGAAGGAGTGACAAAATTTAAAAAGGGCGACAGGGTAACTGCCCTCACCTATAATGCCTATGCCACGCACGATATAGCAAAAGAAGAAAGCACAGTAAAACTGCCTGCTTCTTTAGAGGGGAAACCTTTCCCCGGAGAACCTCTTGGCTGCGCCATGAACATCTTTGAACGCAGCGATATCCAAAAAGGGCAAAAAGTAGCTATAGTTGGGAGCGGATTTTTAGGACTGCTGCTCATTCAACTGGCCAAATCAGCAGGGGCCGAAGTTATTGCTGTTTCCAGAAGAGCATTCTCCCTGGAAGCCGCCAAAAAAGCAGGGGCCGATCATTTGATCGAGATGGATGATCATTACAAGATCATCGAAAAAGTAAAGGAGTTAACAGGAGAGAACTTTTGTGAGCGGGTGATAGAATGTACAGGAAAGGAATGGCCGCTTAACCTCTCCATAGAACTTACAGGCGAAAGGGGAAAACTCATCGTTGCCGGCTTCCATCAGGACGGGATGCGCAGCGTAAACGTGCAAATGCTCAACTGGCGCGGCATAGATATGATAAGTGCCCACGAGAGAGATCCGCAGCAATACATAAAAGGGATCAAAAATGCCATAAAAGCCGTGGAAGACGGGAAAATGGATCCTTTCCCGCTGTTTACCCACAAATTCTCTCTTGAAGAAATGGAAAAAGCCTATGAACATTTAACCCAAAGGCCAGACGGATTTATAAAAGCTCTAATTGTCAACTAAGAATGATCGCAACTCAACCCACCAAAAAAGAATTATCATTAGGTTTCCTTGGCGTAGGCTGGATAGGCCGCAACCGGATGGAAGCTATTCTCAATAACACCGGCGCAAAAGCAGCTGTGATCACTGAACCCGATTCTGAAAATTGCGATGCTGCACAAAAGAGTGCCAAAAATGCCATTTTAAAGACCTCTTCTGAAGCACTTTTTGCTGAAAAAGATCTCGACGGAATTGTTATTGCCACCCCAAGTGCTATGCATGCTCAACAAAGTATGGAAGCATTGAAAGCTGGAAAAGCTGTTTTTTGCCAGAAGCCGCTTGGCCGTACCGCCGAAGAAGTAGAACAGGTGGTCGCAGCCTCTCGCGAGGCAAATAAGCTGCTTTCTGTAGATCTTTCCTACCGTTACACCAAAGCCTTTAAAGCGGTTTACGATACCATCCAAAAAGGGGAAATAGGAGACATCTTTGCCGTAGATCTCACCTTTCACAATGCCTACGGGCCAGATAAGGAATGGTTCTACGACATTAAAAGATCGGGCGGAGGCTGCGTGATGGATCTTGGTATCCACCTGGTAGATCTCGCCCTGTGGAGCCTTGATTTCCCTGAGATCAAAGACGTGCAGAGCCGGTTGTACCACAAAGGACAAAAACTCACTTCTTTTGAAGAACATGTAGAAGATTTTGCAAGTGTTGCAATGACTTCAGAAAAAGATCAGGCAATAAACCTCGAATGTTCCTGGCATGTTTCTGCCGGAAAGGATGCGATCATAGAAGCCACTTTCTACGGTACAAAAGGAGGTGCTTCCTTTAAAAATATCAACGGCTCTTTCTATGATTTTAAAGCCGAAAAATATCACGGCACCCAAACCGAAACTCTTGTAACACCACCCGATGAGTGGAGTGGCCGCGCCGGAGTGGTATGGATAGAAAACCTTCTCGAAAATGACACTTTTGACGAGAAAACTGCCACTCAATTTATAAAAACAGCCCAGGTAATAGACCGAATTTATGGAAGATAAGCAAATGAAGATTCTAATGACTACCGATACGGTAGGCGGCGTATGGGTGTATTCCCTGGAGCTATGCCGGGCCCTGGCGCAGTATGATGTGCAGGTACACCTGGTGGCTATGGGCGCCTGGCCATCACCGGCACAACAGGTGGAAGCCGAGGCGATCTCCAACGTCACTTTTTACAAGAGCGACTTTAAGCTCGAATGGATGGAAGATCCCTGGGAAGACGTGGAGCAATCTCGAAAATGGATCAACTGTATTTATCAAACCATACAACCCGATATTGTTCACCTCAACAACTACGCCCAGGTAGAAAAAGAATGGACTGCGCCGGTAGTAACGGTGTTCCACTCCTGTGTGCAAACCTGGTGGCAGGCAGTTAAAGGCATAAAAGCACCTCATGAATGGGACCATTACACACAAACTGTAAAAGAATCACTTGAGGATTCGAACATGGTAGTTGCTCCTACAAAAGCTATTCTTGAAAAGGCGAAGGAGATCCATCAGTTCAGTTCAAAATCTAAAGTTATAAGTAACGGAAGAGTTGTTCCTTCGGAAGTAAAAGCGCCAAAAGAAAAATTCATTTTGTGCATGGGCAGGATGTGGGATGAAGCTAAAAATCTGCCTTTGCTTTCAAACATCGCCGAAAGACTGCCATGGCCGGTATACGTTGCCGGTGCAGCAATTCACCCGGATACAGGGAAAAAATGCAAGCTCGAAAATGTCAAATTCCTCGGAAAATTAACCCCCGAAGAAGTGCAGCACTGGATGCAGCGCGCCAGCATCTTTGTGAGCCCTACCCGCTATGAACCCTTTGGCCTTGCTATTCTTGAGGCTGCGGGCAATGAATGTGCACTGGTGTTGAGCAACCTCGACACGCTTCAGGAGTTATGGGATGGTAGTGCCTTGTTCTTTGACCCCGAAAACGAAGAAGAAGCTGAAAAAACCATTGTTCGGCTACTGGAAAGTCCTGAATTTTTAGAACAACTTTCAGCAAAAGCAAGAGAACGGGCAAAACAGTATTCCGCAGAAAAAATGGGGGCCGCCTATAACGACCTGTATCGCGAAATACTTGAAAAAGAATACAAATTAATGAGTCTATGAAAATAGTGATGTTTTACCATTCCCTCTACTCCGACTGGAATCACGGGAATGCGCATTTTTTACGCGGAATTGTCAAGGAACTACAAAAACGAGGGCACGACGTTGATGTCTATGAACCCGAAGGTGGCTGGAGCCTGCAAAACCTGCTGAAGGATCATGGGGCCGAGCAGCTTGATGAGTTCAGGCAGTATTATCCGTCGCTCAACCCGCAGTTCTACAATCCCGAGAAAAAACTGAACTATCAAAACATATTGAGCAACGCCGACCTTGTGATCGTTCACGAGTGGAATGAGCCCAACCTTATTGCTGAAATAGGCCGGCAAAAGGAAAAATTCAATTTCAAATTGCTATTTCACGATACCCATCACCGGGCAGTTTCGGCTGAAGAGGAAATGAAGAAATTCGATTTTTCGCACTTTGACGGGGCTCTCGTCTTTGGAGATGTGATTAAGAAGATCTACGAAGAAAAGAATTGGGTAGACAAGGTATGGACCTGGCATGAAGCAGCCGACGCCGATTTCTTTAGCCCCAACCGCGATGAAGAAAAAGAAGGCGACCTGGTGTGGATTGGTAACTGGGGTGACGGTGAACGCACCGAAGAACTTATGGAATTCCTCATAAAACCCATTAAAGAGTTGAAGCTGAAAGCAAAGGTCTATGGCGTGCGCTATCCTGAAAAAGCTCAAAAAGCCCTGGCCGATGCCGGGATTGAATATGGGGGTTACCTGCCAAACTACAAGGTGCCCGAGGTTTTTGCCAAATACAAGGTTACGGTACATGTGCCGCGACGGCCTTATGTTGAAATGTTGCCGGGAATACCTACAATCAGGCCGTTTGAAGCGTTATCCTGCGGAATCCCGCTTATTTGCTCTCCCTGGAATGATGCCGAAGATCTCTTCACTCCCGGCGAAGATTATTTGATCGCAAAAGACGGAAATGATATGGGCTACAAACTTGCCGAGGTACTTAAGAGTCCGCACCTGGCGAAAAGCCTTTCCGACAATGGAAGAAAAACCATCCTCGAGAATCATACCTGTGCCCATAGAGTAAATACTTTAGAAGGTATCTTACAGGAAATAGGTATGCCCAAAGACAAGATCTTTCCCATTCACCACAAAACCATGGAAGCATGAAAAGAGACCTGAAAATTGCCTTTTTTGGCTCCAGTATCGTATCGGCTTACTGGAACGGTGCCGCAACTTACTACCGGGGCATTGTTAAGGCGCTACATAAAATGGGGCACGAAGTGACATTTTACGAACCCGAGATTTACGAACGCCAGAAGCACCGGGATATAGAAGACCCCGAATGGTGTAAAGTGGTGGTATATCCTGAAGATAAAGTGAGCCTGCAGGCGCTGCTAAGGGAAGCTTCGGAAGCCGATGTCATCATAAAAGCCAGTGGCGTTGGCGCATTTGATGATTTTCTTGAAGATGCCGTAGTACAGCTGAAGAAAGATGACAACCTCATCATTTTTTGGGATGTTGACGCCCCTGCCACGCTAGACAGGATAGAATCTGACCCTTCAGATCCTTTCAATGCCCTTGTTCCCAGGTATGACTTTGTACTCACCTATGGTGGCGGGCAGCCGGTAATAGACGCTTACGAGCGCAATGGAGCAAAGAGATGTATTCCTATCTACAACGCTCTGGATACCGACACCCATTTTCCCGTAGAACCACAAAAAGAATTTGATGGTACCTTGGCCTTTTTGGGCAACCGTCTTCCCGACCGTGAAAAGCGGGTAGAAGAATTCTTTATCAAACCGGCACAAAATCTTTCCGAAGAAAAATTCCTTCTTGGCGGCAGCGGCTGGGGCGATAAATCCATGCCCAAAAACATAAAATATCTGGGGCATGTTTATACCAAAGATCACAACGCCTTTAACTGCACCCCAAAAGCAGTTTTAAATATAAGCCGTGACAGTATGGCCAAATACGGCTTCTCTCCTGCCACCCGCGTCTTTGAAGCTGCCGGTGCCGGTGCCTGTTTAATAACAGATTACTGGAAAGGGATTGAGACCTTCTTTGAACCCGGGAAAGAGATCCTGGTGGCCAACAGCGGGGAAGAGGTAGAAATGATCCTTGCGGGCCTTACTTCAGAAAAAGCTAAACAAATAGGCGATGCAGCATATAAAAAAGTTCTCTCTGCCCACACCTACGAGCATAGGGCCGAATTGCTGGAATCGGTTATTTCTGAAAAATTAAAAGCCGAAACCAAACCCGTTGAATAAAAACACCAACCAATGAAATTTGTTATTATAGGACTTTCGGTCACTTCATCATGGGGAAACGGGCACGCCACCACCTATCGTGCGCTTCTCAAAGAACTAAAGGCGCTGGGGCATGACATACTGTTCCTCGAGAAAGATGTACCCTGGTATTCGCCCCACCGCGATATGCCTGCACCCGATTTTTGTAAGGTAGGCCTCTATAAAACCAATGAAGAGCTAAAAACCGACTATAAAAAAGAAGTTGCCGAAGCCGATGTGGTCATAGTAGGTTCTTATGTGCAGCAAGGGGTAGAAGTGGGCAACTGGGCCATAGAAACTGCCAACGGCGTTACAGCTTTTTACGATATTGATACGCCCGTAACTTTGGCCAAACTGGAAAGGAAAGACTACGAATATCTCGACCCCAATATCATTCCAAAATATGATCTTTATTTGTCATTTTCGGGAGGTCCAATTTTGAAGCATCTCGAAGATCACTATGGTTCTCCTATGGCGAGAGCGTTATATTGTTCGGTAGACCCCGATCTTTATTACCCCGAAGATCAACCAAAAGACTTTAAGCTGGGATACCTTGGAACTTACAGCGATGACCGGCAACCTACAGTAGAAGAATTGCTCAACAAACCTGCCGCTAACTTTTTTTCGGAAAAATTTGTGGTTGCAGGGCCGCAATATCCCGAAGATTATGAGTGGTCTAAAAATGTAGAGCGCATTGACCACCTCCCTCCTGCTGAACACCGTAAGTTCTACAACTCGCAGGAATTTACCCTGAATGTCACCCGGCAGGATATGATAAAAGCAGGTTATTCCCCCAGCGTGCGGCTGTTTGAAGCTGCAGCATGTGGTGTGCCGATAATTTCAGATTACTGGGATGGCATCCACAGCATTTTTGATCAGGGCACCGAGATCCTCATTGCCCGAAGCAGCGACGAAGTAGAGGAATATTTCAGAAATACTTTGGAATCACAGAGAAAGGAGATTGGCGAAAACGCCAGGCAAAAAGTACTGAAATCTCACACTGCACGGGCGAGAGCAAAAGAATTGATAAATTATGTGAAGGAGGTACACCAGCCTTCAGAAAAAGTTTAAATATGTCTACGCAAACTGAAGTAAAAGAACTCGAACCCTGGTTCCATAATATCCATTTACCCGATGGTACTCAAACGGCTCCCAATCATTTTCTGGGAGATTTTCCCGGTTTTAAATGGGAAAAGATCAAAGAGAGTATTCCGCAGGATCTTGAAGGCTGGAAAGTACTTGACATTGGCTGCAATGCCGGGTTTTACTCGCTGGAACTGGCAAAACGCGGGGCCGATGTGCTGGCCATAGATCTTGATGAACATTACCTGAAGCAGGCAAAATGGGCAGCAAAAAAATTTGGCCTTGACGATAAGATCAGGTTTAAACAAATGCAGGTGTATGACCTTGCCCATTCCGAAGAAAAGTTTGACCTCATCTGGTTTATGGGCGTTTTTTACCATTTGCGCTACCCTATGCTGGCCCTTGACATTTTATCTCAAAAAGTGAAAAAAATGATGGTCTTCCAAACGCTTTCCCTGCCCGGGCAGGAAGAAATGCAAGTGCCCGAAGATGTGGAATTTCATAAACGGGAGATCATGAAAGAAGATGCCTGGCCAAAAATGGCATTTATTGAACATAAACTTGCGGGAGACCCCACTAACTGGTGGGCTCCAAACCACCAGGGCATTATCTCGATGCTGCAAAGCTGCGGACTCAAAGTAACCGCCATGCCCGAAGATGAAACCTACGTGGCTAAAAAAGATGCCTCGCTGCACTCCAGCCTCGACACCTGGAATTATTCTGAATATCTCTCGGCAGTGGGTAAAGACTGGAAAGAAGAGATAGATAAAAAAACCAAGAAGTAGTAAAGCCGTAATAAATTACGGCTCCGAAGCAAAAAGAAACTATGAGTTTTAAAAAAGAAGACCTGTGAGGTTTTTAAAACCTCACAGGTCTCTATGTTTTAGCGTTTAGGTTCGATAACAAAATTTTCGGGTGGAGTGGCTCCAAGCAGGTGCTCCACAAAATAATCCCAGCGGCGACGCATCATGTAGTAAGAATCTTCTCCAAACCCATGGCGGGCATTGGGGAAAATAATAAGATCAAAATCCTTATTTGCATCTATAAGCGCGTCAACAACCAGGTAAGTATTGTAAGGCGGCACATTGTCATCTAATCCGCCGTGGGCCAGCAGAAGCTTTCCCTGCAGGTTTTCGGCGTAGTTCTGGTTGGCCTGCGCATCATAATTATCTTTGCCATCGGGGCTTTTGGTCATTAAGCCAATATACCTCTCTCCCCAGTCATCTTCGTAATTGCGGTTATCGTGGTTACCAGACTCAGCAATTCCTACCGAATAAAATTCGGGATGGCGAAACATTGCTGCAGCGGCGGCAAAACCACCTCCCGAATGCCCCCAGATCCCAACATTCTCGGCATCTATAAAAGGATATTTTTGAGCCAGTTGTCTAATTCCGGCTTTTTGATCTTCTAAGGTGTTTCCTGAAATATCTCCGTAACAGGCATCGTGAAAAGCTTTGGAACGACCCGGATTACACGAACCGTCAATGAGGATCACCACAAACCCAAGTTCGGCCAGCGCCTGATGATCGCTGCGTGCGGCCGAGAAATTTCGGCTTCCCACACTACCTCCCTGCGGCCCAGGGTAAACATAATTCACCACCGGATACTTTTTGTTTTCATCAAGATGAGTGGGCGTGAACATGAGGCCGTAAAGATCCCACTGCCCATCTGCCGACTTTACCGTAACGGGTTCGGGCGCTTTCCAACCGATTTCCTTTAATCGGGAAATATCTGACTCCTCTAAAATGGCAATTTTCTTTCCCTTTTTATTCCGAAGCACCGCAACAGGTGGCGTGGTTGGCGTGGAATAACTATCAACAAAATATTCGTGATCTGGAGAAAAATAAATGTTGTGATTGGCATTTTCGGGGGTTAGGAGTTGCAGGTTTTTTCCGCTGAAATCTACCCGGTACAAATGTGAAAAATAGGGGTCGCGCCCTGCTTCCTTACCATTGGCCTCGAAGTAAAGCACACGATTTTTCTCATCTACATGAAGCAGCCGGGTCACCACAAAATCTCCTTTGGTAATTTGCTGCTTCAGTTTACCGGTATTGAGGTCGTACAAATACAGGTGCCCCCAATTATCCCTTTCAGAATACCAGATGATCTCGTTGCTCTTTGGCAAATACTTCCAGTTGATGCTGCCCTGCCCCGATTCATACTGAGTTTCTACAGTTTCAGTAAAAATTTCTTTTACCTCGCCGGTAGCAGCATCGGCTAATTGCAGTTTGGCCTCTTTATGGTCGCGGGAAGTAGAAACAAACGCAAGTTTTGTAGCATCTTCATTCCAATAATTATCGTCGAAAGCACCACTGCAGGAAATATCATCACATAAGGTTCCGCGGCGCGCATCGGGCTCTGTTTGCAGTTCAATCACCTTGGGGTCATCTACCTCCACGATCACACGATGTATCTTGATCACCTCTTCATCTTCGGGCAGCGGGTATTTCCACTTTTGCAGGTTTGGTGCACCAACCTTTGTCTCCACCAGGTACATATCGCTAATGTGCCTTTGATCCTGCCTATAGGTGGCAAGCTTTTTAGAATCGGGCGACCAGAGCACAATAGGCCTGTCACTCTTTCTCCACCCGGCATTATCTGTAGCGTAACCAAAGTTTTCTATCCCGTCTTTGGTGAGTTGTTTTTCTTCCCCGGTTTCGAGATTGCGCAGCCACAGGTTCCAGTCTTTGATGTAGACCACCTTCTTGGCATCGGGCGAGAGGATCTCATTTCGTGAAACTTCGGGCGTTGTTCTCTTTTCCTCTTTCTTCGGAAGCAATTCGGTTAAAGAAGAAGCAATCTTTTTTTGTCCTGAAGAAGGATCTACCAGTACATATTCGGTTCCTTCCGAAGTATTAATCCTATACCAGAAGCGGCCATCATCAAGCCAGGTTGGCCTTACATTACTCCGGTAAACCAGATCATTGGTATTAAAACGAAGGAATTTTGTTGCCTGCGCGTAATCTTCAGCCGTAACTTGTTTGACAGGCTGTTGGGCAAAAGTGCTTAAAAACGTCAGCAAAAACAGGCTGCTCAAAAATGGGATTTTCTTCATGATTTTATTTTAGAAAACTTCAGGGACAAGATACACAAAGTAGTTTTTGTAAAAAATACACACGTTTACCTGTCAAAAAGTGCAGAATTAATTCACTTTTGGGAAGTTTCCGTCTCAGCTTTCTTATTTTTGAAGAAATACTATCACAACATGCTTTGTATAAAACATCATTCTACAGACCCTTACTTCAATATAGCTACAGATGAGTATATTTTTAAACACATCAAAGAAGACTGTTTTATGCTGTGGCGCAATGATAATGCGATCATTGTAGGCAAACACCAGAACACCCAGGCAGAGATCAACCACGACTATGTAAAAGAAAGAGGGATAAAAGTGGTGAGGCGGCTCTCTGGCGGCGGTGCAGTGTACCACGACCTGGGCAACCTCAACTTCTCGTTTACCCGCACGGGTGAGAATTATGAAATGATAGATTTTGAACGTTACACGCGGCCAATCATTGCGGTGCTCAAGGAACTGGGAGTGAACGCAAAATTTGAAGGCCGTAATGACCTCACCATTGAGGGGAAAAAATTTTCGGGCAATGCCGAGCACGTTTTTAAGAACAAGGTGCTGCATCACGGTACGCTGCTCTTTTCTTCAGAAATGACAGATGTGAGCGGGGCGCTTAAGATCAACCCTTTAAAATACAAGGACAGAGGCGTAAAATCGGTTCCCAATCGCGTGACCAATATTAGTGATCACCTCCCCGAAAAGATTAGCCTTGATGAGTTCACGAATAAGATCATGGATTACATTATCCACAACTTCGAAGATGCGCGTCTTTACGAATTTACCGATGAAGATTTGGCTGCAATCCAGAAGATAAGGGATGAGAAGTACAGCACCTGGGAATGGAATTTTGGCTACTCGCCCGACTATAACTTTAAGCAGGGCGCCCGCACCCCGGGTGGCACTGTAGAGATGAATATGAACGTGACCAACGGGATCATTCAAAAGGTGAAGATTACCGGCGATTTTTTCCATATTCGTGATATAGGCCCTATTGAAGAGGCTCTGGAAAATACCAGGCACGAAGAAAAGATGATTCGTGAAAAATTATCTCAGTTTGATTTTAGTGAATACTTCAATAAGATCACCGAAGATGATCTCGTAGCAATCATGTTTTAAACCTATTAGTAACTTAAACAACCTGAATGGAATTACTTATTTTATATGCGGTCCTTGCTATTTTCTTTTCCTTCATGTGTTCAATCCTGGAGGCTGCTTTTCTAAGCTTTACACCCTCATTTCTCAAGATAAAACTGAGAGAGGGCAAAGGTTACGCCCGCACCCTTACCAAACTCAAACAAGACGTTGACAAGCCTTTAATCGCAATTCTCACCATCAATACAATAGCTCACACAGTAGGGGCAATTCTTGTGGGGGTACAGGCAGAGAAGGTATATGGCGACGGCGGTAACGCTGTGGGAATAGTTTCGGCTATAATGACCCTTGCAATTTTAATTGTTTCTGAAATAATTCCGAAAACCATTGGTGCCACCTACTGGAAGAACCTTGGGAATTTTACTGCGAAATCTCTTAAAGCGTTCATTTTACCACTGAAATATACAGGGATGCTGTGGCTTATGATGCTCACTACAAAACTTATTGGGAAATCGGCACACGTGTCTTCCATGAGTCGGGAAGAATTTATTGCAATTACCGATGTAGCCGAAGAAGAAGGTGTTTTTGAAGAGCAGGAAACCACTGTGATCAAGAACATGCTCCTGTTCAAAAAAGTGAAGGCCAAAGACGTGATGACCCCTTTCTCTGTTGCCGTGACCGAAGATGAAAACAGAAGTATAGAAGATTTTCACAGGGAGCATCGAAATTTGAAGTTTTCGCGTATTCCGTTGTATGACAAGAGGCAGAATAACATTACAGGATTTGTCTTAAAAGATGATATCCTTGAAGAAATGGTAGATCAAAAAGGGCCCGAGCCTCTTAGCACTTTAAAGAGGAACATCCCCATGACTTCTGAAGATACGCCAATTCCGCAGTTATTCAATCGTTTTATACAGGAGAGAACACATCTCGCCATGGTGGTAGATCACTATGGTAACACTATTGGCCTGGTTACCATGGAAGACATTATTGAAACCCTCATGGGGCTGGAGATCATGGACGAGAGTGACAACGTACAGGATATGCAGGTACTGGCCCGCGAGAACTGGGAAAAAAGAGCCAGGAAGCTGGGTCTCTTAAAACAGGACCAGTCCGATATCAACGAAAAGAGCAATGAATAAAGCTTCGGTAAAAACGCCGCTCGGAAATGCAATTTTTGAAGGGGATGCCCATGGGATCTCAAAGCTTTATCTCACCGAAGAAATACCCGAAACTACTTCAGTTTCTACGCCATTTCTTCAGGAGGCGAAAGAGCAGCTTCAGCAGTATTTTTCGGGTGAACTCAAGGAATTTAACCTGAAACTCAATCCTGAAGGCACAGATTTTCAGAAGAAAGTATGGCAGGCCCTCCAAAACATCCCGTATGGCAAAACTGCTTCTTATATGGAGCTGGCGAAAGAACTGGGCGACCCGTTGGCGATAAGAGCGGTGGCAGCAGCAAATGGAAAGAACCCGCTGTGGATCCTGGTTCCCTGCCATAGAGTAATTGGCAGCGACGGCTCGCTCACAGGATATGCCGGCGGACTGTGGCGAAAAAAGTGGTTGCTGGATCACGAACAGCCGGTTAAACAACAAAGCCTTGCGCTATGAGAGGTGTCAAAAAAGGCATTTTTGGAACCCTTCTTTTCCTGGCGCTTGTCGTTGGCCTTATCTACCTGTTCAATTTTGATTATATCTTCAAAGGCATTCAGTCTACTTATTTGCAGGGGCATCTTACCGCCCACATTGATGATCACAAATTCTTTGACAACCGTAAAATAGAAGCCGGAACGCCCCAACCCTGGCCGCAGCACAAGAATTACAACCAATTTGATCTTTCAAAAGAACTTCAGGAGAAGAATGAAGCCGCCGAAACCATTGCTTTTTTGATCATAAAAAATGACAGCATCCTGTACGAAAGATATTCCGAAGAATACGGGCCGCTCTCCCACACCAACTCTTTTTCGGTCGCAAAAAGCCTGGTGGCAGCAATGCTTGGAAAAGCCATTTTTGAGGGTCATATCAAAAATCTTGATCAACCCGTAGCCGACTTTTTTCCGCAGTTTGATGAAAGGCTCAAGTTGCGCCATCTTGTGTCGATGTCATCAGGTTTGAACTGGGATGAAGATTATTACAATCCATTTTCAATGACCATTAGAGCTTATCTTGATGACAATATCAGGGAAATCGTTATGGATCTTGAAGTGGTAGAAGAACCCGGAAAGGACTTTAAATACCTGAGCGGGAATACGCTGCTGCTTGCTATGGTTTTGGAGAAAGCAACGGGAAAAAATGTTTCTGAATACCTGAGTGAAAGCTACTGGAAACCCATGGGCATGGAGACTTACGCACTTTGGCAGCTGGACAGCGAAGAAAGCGGCATGGAAAAAGCCTATTGCTGTATCGCTTCAAATGCACGCGATTTTGCCCGCTTCGGAAAGCTTTACAATAACTTCGGAAAATGGAACGGGAAACAACTGCTGGATTCGGTTTATGTGGCAGAATCAATTCGGCCGCAACTGAAGGATTATCCGCATTACGGGCTGGGTATTTGGCTGGAGGAATTTAAAGGGCAGGAAGTGTTTTACTTCCGCGGAATACTGGGGCAGTATGTGATCGTACTTCCGAAGAAAAATATCATCATAGTAAGATTGGGGCACGAAGGCGGAGAAGTTCCTGAAGATAAAGAACATCCCAATGATTTTTATTTTTATCTTGAGGAGGTGTTAAACACCCTTGAAGCTCATGATCAAGAAAATAGCGCTGCGCAACCTGCTGTTCCTAGACATTGAAACAGTTCCCGAAAATGCCACTTTTGCCGAACTTTCTGAAGAAAAACAGAAGTTATGGGAAGCAAAATCTCAATACCAGCGCAAAGAAGAATTTTCTCCCGAAGAGTTTTACGACCGGGCCGGTATCTGGGCCGAATTTGGAAAGATTGTTTGTATCTCGGTAGGATATTTCGCTTTTCAGGGAGAGAAAAGAACTTTTAGGATAACAACCTTCTGTGGAGGGGAAAAAGAGCTGCTAACAGCCTTTAAAGGCCTTATAGAAGGGCATTTTGGCCGACCCCAACACCTGCTCTGCGCCCATAACGGGAAAGAATTCGATTTCCCTTACATTGCCCGGAGAATGCTTATTCACAATATTGAACTGCCCAACAAACTTAACCTCTTTGGAAAAAAGCCGTGGGAAGTACCACATTTAGATACCCTCGAATTGTGGAAATTTGGAGATCACAAGCACTACACCTCGCTAAAACTTCTTTGTAATGTACTGGGAATACCTTCTCCCAAAGAAGATATTGACGGCAGCCAGGTATGCAAGGTGTTTTATGAAGAAGGTGACCTAAACAGGATCGTTTCTTATTGCGAGAGAGATGTGGTGGCCATTGCGCAGGTAATACTTAGGCTAAGGCAGGAGCCGCTTCTTGAAAGCGACGAAATTATGCACGTGGAGATTCCTTAAGGAACTGTTATTTATCCTGCTGCCTGTCAAAGTTTTAGTATATTTAAAATAGAGAGTCTCAAAAATGGCATTTTTGAGACTCCTTACGGAATGTTTAATCTAACGAACCTGTTATGTATTTATACGTAGAACAATGGAATGTAACCAAAGACTGGATGGATCTTTCTAAAGAAGATCGTCGCGCTTATATGAATAAAGTGAAAGGCGCCATTGATGAAATGAGCCGTGGTGGTGTTGAAAATGTGGGCTGGGCCATGAATGATGAGCATACCCCTTACCGAAGTGACTATCGCTATTTTGCAATTTGGAAACTGCCAAATCTTGAAGCCGTGGAACAGTTTGAAGACGGAATTGAAGAAGCCCACTGGCATAAATATTTTAGCCAGGTTAACACCCGCGGAAAGCTGCTTTCTTTAAATGAAGCTATGGATTTTCTTGTGAATCTTGAAAAACATTCGACTTCTATTTTGGATTAAATTCAAGTGACCTGCAAGGTCTTTTTTAGACCTTGTAGGTCTGAATGAAGTATATTTTACCAGAAAAAACAGACCTGCAAGGTTTTGAAAACTTGCAGGTCTGTTTCTTTTATAATTTCATCTCCGGAATTTCTCCTTCGACTATTAAAGTCCCTTCGGTTGCCTTCTGAATTTCCTCTACACTCACTCCCGGTGCTCTTTCGAGCAGCTTAAATCCTTTCCCGGTCACCTCGATCACTGCAAGGTTAGTTACAATTTTGGTAACACAGCCTACGCCCGTGAGAGGCAGGGAACATTTTTTCAGCAGCTTTGATTCCCCTGCGCGATTGGTATGCATCATGGCTACAATAATATTTTCGGCACTGGCAACAAGATCCATGGCACCGCCCATTCCTTTCACCATTTTCCCCGGAATCTTCCAGTTGGCAATGTCCCCGTTCTCGGCCACTTCCATGGCTCCAAGGATAGTGAGATCTACATGCTGACCGCGTATCATCCCAAAGCTCATAGCCGAGTCAAAATAACTGGCGCCGGGTAAGGCAGTGATGGTTTGTTTCCCGGCGTTGATAAGATCGGGGTCTTCTTCACCTTCAAAAGGAAAAGGTCCCATGCCCAGAATTCCGTTTTCACTTTGAAACTCTACCTCTATATCATCACGCACAAAATTGGCTACCAAAGTAGGAATCCCAATTCCCAGGTTGACGTAGTAGCCGTCTTTTACTTCCTGTGCTATTCTTTTTGCAATTCCGTTTTTATCTAACATTTTATTCAATTTGAAAATTTGAAGATTTGAGCCCCCAAACCCCCTAAAGGGGGCTTAAAGTGATCCTTTTTTTCTTACTGTTCGCTGTTCAATTCGCTTCTCATAATCTTTTCCCTGGAAGATCCTTTGTACAAATATTCCGGGAATGTGGATTTGGTTAGGGTCGAGTTCCCCGGGTTCTACCAGCTCTTCAACTTCGACCACCGTCACTGCTGCGGCACCACACATCACAGGGTTGAAATTACGGGCTGTACCTTTAAATATGAGGTTTCCGGCCCTATCTCCCTTCCATGCTTTTACGAAAGCAAAATCGGCTTTATAAGCTTCTTCAAGTACGTACATTTTTCCGTCAAATTCCCGTGTTTCCTTGCCCATGGCAACTTCGGTACCGTAACCTGCAGGAGTGTAGATGGCAGGAAAGCCCTGCTGTGCTGCCTGGCATTTGGCTGCCAGCGTTCCCTGCGGTGTAAGCTCTACTTCAAGCTCTCCACTTAACATTTGTCGCTCAAATTCGGCGTTCTCCCCCACGTAAGAAGAGATCATTTTATCGATCTGTTTCTTCTGAAGCAGCAGGCCAAGACCAAAGTCGTCGACCCCGGCATTATTGGAAATACAGGTGAGCTTCTTAAGGTTGAGACGAACAAGTTCAGAAATGGCATTTTCGGGAATTCCACTTAATCCGAATCCTCCCAGCATAAAAGTCATTCCATCATGAACCCCCTCAAGTGCTTCAGTAACATTCTGTACAGTTTTATTGATCATTGTTGATGGTTTTATTCCGAAAAATACAAAAAAATAAGGGCCCTTCGTAATATGAAGGGCCCTCCACTAAATTTTTCGTAATAAATACGCTATATATTAAAAATCCAATTCATCGGGGAGTCGATCTTCTTCGTCACTTTCATCAACACCATAAGTGCTACAATCGGTTCTAATGGTAACAACGTCGGGTTTCGGGAAAGGACCTTTTGCCACATTCAGCTCTTTATCATTATAAACCTTCTTCATGTAAGTCCCCCATATTGGCAATGCCATTGCGGCACCCTGGCCGTACCTTATAGATGGAAAATGCACCGACCTGTCTTCAGCCCCCACCCATACACCGGTGGCGAGGTTTGGTACCATCCCAATAAACCAGCCGTCACTTTGATTTTGAGTAGTTCCGGTTTTTCCTGCAATAGGAATTTCTTCCCTGTTGAAGTTGTAGGGATATCCTGTGACCACACTTTTGTAATACGGATCGTTAACTGCCCAGTCACCTCTCAACCTTGTTCCCGAACCATATTGGGTAACCCCTTCAAGCAGGTTCACAGTAACATAAGCGGTTTCTTTGCTAATTACATCGCGGGTTTCGGGCACATGCTGATAAAGAATGGTTCTGTTTTTATCTTCAATTCGTGTCACGATCACCGGCTTCACATAAACGCCTTCATTGACAAAGGTACTATAGGCCGAAACCATCTCGAACACACTAAGATCGGCTGTTCCCAGGGCAATGGAAGGAACTTCAGGAATATTTTCAGTATCAATCCCCAGTTTTTCAACCAAATCAATCACCGGCTTGGGTCCTGTACGGTCAATCAATCTTGCCGTTACCGTATTAATTGATTCTGCCAGGCCTTTTTTGAGGCTTACCATACCAATATAATCATCGGCTTTACCACCACTGTTTCTTGGGGTCCAGTCATTTTGATTGCCGTGTTTGCCTGCTTCAATAGTGTGAAGGCTCTTTGGCAGCGTATCACAGGGCGAAAGGTGCAGCTGGTCTATTGCGGTTGCATAAACAAAAGGCTTAAAGGTAGATCCTACCTGTCTCTTTCCCTGTTTTACGTGATCGTACTTGAAATGCTTAAAATTTGTTCCACCCACCCAGGCTTTAACTTCCCCGGTTTGAGGTGTCATAGACATCATCCCTGCCTGGAAGAAAGACTTGTAGTAAAAAATGGAATCGCGCGGGGTCATAGTGGTATCTATATTCCCCTTCCATGAAAATACTTCCATTTGAGTAGGAGTGTCAAAAGATTTGATGATCTCTTCTTTTGACAGGCCCTGGTCTTTTAATATTCTCCAGCGTTCACTACGCCGCATAGCATCAGAAATAACTTTTTCGATCTCTTCTTTAGAGATATCCCTAAAAGGTGCCGTTTTGTTGTTCCTGTTCTGCCTGTCGAATTCTTTTTGCAGATTTGCAATATGCATTTGCACTGCTTCTTCGGCATACTCCTGCATACGGCTGTCAATACTGGTGTAGATCTTCAATCCGTCGCGGTAGATGTTGTATTCACCGCCATCGGGTTTTGGATTCTCTTCGATCCATTCTTTCATGAAACCCTGAAGGTATACTCTAAAATAAGTAGCCACTCCCTCATCATGACCCTGCGGGGAAAATTTAATATTTAACGGAAGTTGTTGTAAAGAATCTTCTTCAGCTTCTGTGATATAATCATTTGCCTCCATTTGGCTGAGTACCACATTGCGACGCTCTAAAGAGTTCTCTTTAAACTGCTCTTTTTGAGGGTTGTACAAAATAGGGTTTTTAAGCATGGCTACCAGCACTGCAGATTCTTCTACATTAAGGTCTTTAGGCTCCTTATCAAAGTAGATCTTAGCCGCCGATCGCACCCCGACTGCCTGGTAGAGGAAGTCGTATTTATTGAGATACATGGTGATGATCTCTTCTTTAGTGTACTGTCGTTCTAACCTGGTTGCAATGATCCACTCTTTAAACTTCTGAAGTACCCTTGCAGCCGGATTTCTGGAAGCATTTTCAGTAAACAAAAGTTTTGCCAACTGCTGGGTGATAGTACTGGCTCCTCCTCTTTTCCCTAGGAAAACAGCAGCACGCACCGTACCACGGGCATCTATGCCCGAATGTTCATAAAACCGTTCATCTTCTGTAGCAATAAGTGCTTCTACCAGATGTTGAGGCAGATCTTCATATTTTATGGGAGTACGGTTCTCGTTGTAATATTTACCCAATGTTTCCCCGTCTGAAGAAAAGATCTCGGTAGCGAGATTTGTCTCGGGGTTTTCAAGTTCTTCAAAAGTGGGCATAGATCCAAACACTCCCCAGCTTGCCAGCAGAAAAAGGAGTACTACAGCACAAATTCCCAATGCGAAAATTGACCAGAACCAGGTTTTATAGCGACTGTAATTTCTTTTTTTAGCCGCTTCCTGATTTGCTTTCCCAGATGTTTTTGCCATCTATTATTGTTGTTGTTTAATGTCTTCTATTCTAAAACCAACCTCTGTTATTCCTTCAAGTTTTTTAATTCCTTCTATGCTGTCACGCCTGCGCATGGCCTGCTGTACAGTCACCAGATATTCACCAGATTCGGTAAACCTGAAGTTCTCCTTATACCAAAGCTTGCTTTCCTTTACATCACCAAAGCCCGTGCCAAGCCATTCTCCAGACGGCGCAGCCATCTCATATTGAAGGGTATCGCTTATCACCTTTCCATTTGGGAAGTTTAACTCGGTAATTAAATAGATATTGTTGAAATTGTACTTTGAATTATTCCTGAGGTTGATAAAAAGATTGTAATCTTTAAGCGTATCGGGGGCTTCAAAGCGAATCTCTACAAGAGAATCTCTTTGCCATTCCCCGTTGGATATGGATTCATACCTGTCAAAAACCCGTTTTTTATCGCAGGATGTAAAAAATAAAAGTCCCAAAAAGAGCAAAAAAACTGATCTTTTAATCATCCTTCTTCGGTTTTCTCTTTTTGCGTTTGCTCTTGCGCTTTTTCTTCCCTGTTCCTTTAGAATCAAAACGCGTAAGGCTATCCTGCCCCACCACATTGTGATAATCGGGTTTCTCTTCCTGCTGCAGTTCTACAGCATATTCTTCAAGACTACCAACAGATTCCTTTTTAGAATTTGCTGCAATGATCTTGTTTGCCTGTTCTACCGTAAGCGTATGCCAGTTGCTCCAGTCACCCTCATAAGCATACCACAGGAAACCTTTAAAAATGTCAATTTTTTGACATACTGCAGTACCTTTTTTGGTGTACAGTTTTATTTCAGACTTCGGAAAATCCTTTAATGCATCAAGATAGGTATCAAGCTCATAATTAAGACAGCACTTCAGCTTTCCACATTGTCCTGCCAGTTTCTGCGGATTAAGTGAAAGTTGTTGATATCTCGCTGCAGAAGTATTTACACTTCGGAAGTCGGTAAGCCAGGTAGAGCAGCACAATTCCCTTCCGCAGGAACCAATTCCGCCTAAACGGGAGGCTTCCTGCCTGAAGCCTATCTGCCTCATCTCAATCCTGGTGTTGAATTCGCGTGCAAATTCTTTAATAAGTTGTCTAAAATCAACCCTTTCTTCAGCAGTATAATAAAAAGTAGCTTTTGAAGCGTCACCCTGAAACTCGATATCGCTTATCTTCATTTGAAGGTTTAAGCGAATGGCAATCTCACGGGCACGGACTTTCATTTTGTCCTCCCGCTCCCTGGCTTCCTGCCAAATATCAATATCCCGCTGTGTAGCTTTTCTATACACCTTTAGCACTTCACTGCTGTCTTGCCGCACCTTTTTCTTCTTCATCTGTACGCGCACAAGCTCGCCCACAAGAGCGACCACCCCTACGTCATGGCCGGGAGCAGCCTCGGTGGCTACAACATCACCAATGCTAAGGCTCAAATTATCTGAGTTCTTAAAAAAGTGTTTCCGTCCGTTCTTAAAACGTACTTCCACTATATTGAAAGGCTCCATTCCCTGGGGAAGGGCCATATTCGATAACCAGTCGAACACCGAGAGCTTATTACAGCTATCGGTCCCGCAGGTACCGTTGTTCTTACATCCTTTAGGCTGACCGTCTTTGCCGGTCGAGCAACTGTTACATCCCATAATCTATATATTGAAATCCTGGAGACAGGAAATTATCCCCTTTCCGGATTGAATCTTATTAAAAACTATTGAGGTAAATATACCATTATTTATGGAACGCACTCTTGAGAAACTAATTGTCAGTTCTTGTACTTAAGTACTTCAGAACGGCCTTTTTTGAAGATCTTGTTACTGTTCCCCTTGCCTTTTCTCAATGCCTTCTGCTCTTCATAGGGCAATGCCGCAATGTTCTGGCAGTCTGTAGAACAGCAGCTACTCATTTTCTCTGCACACTCCTCACACTGAATAAACAGGAGGTGACAGGCCTCATTGGCACAGTTCACATGAGTATCACAGGGTTTCCCGCATTGATGACAGTTAGAAACCACGTCTTCACTAATACGCTCCCCTCTTCTATGGTCAAAAACAAAGTTCTTACCCAGGAACTTATTCTCCAGTTTCAGGTTTTGTACCTGCCGGGCGTATTCTATAATTCCGCCTTCCAGTTGGTACACCTTTTTAAAACCTTTGTGCTTGTAATAGGCGCTGGCTTTTTCACAGCGAATACCACCTGTACAGTACATCACAAGGTTTTTATCTTCCTTGTGATCCTGAATATCTTTTTCAATGATATCAAGACTGTCCCTAAAAGTATCCACATCGGGGGTCATGGCTCCCTGGAAATGCCCAATCTCACTCTCGTAATGATTTCGCATGTCCACAAGAATGGTGTTTGGATCATCTATGAGTTCATTGAATTTTTTCGCATCCACGTGCACCCCTTTGTTGGTAACATCAAAGCTTGCGTCGTTTAGCCCATCTGCAAGGATCTTGTCACGAACTTTGACCTTCAGCTTCAGGAAAGATTTAATATCGTGTTCAATGGCGATATTAAGACGCACGTTCTCGAGGAAGTAGATTCCGTCGAGAAAATCCTTAAACTTTCCGAAGTTCTTAGCGGGAACAGAGAGCTGGGCATTAATACCCTCATGGGCCACATAGATTCTTCCCAGGACTTCCATTTGATCCCAGGCGATAAAGAGATGGTTCCGGAAAAGCTCCGGATTTCCAATTTTGGCATATTGATAGAAAGAGAGCGTAAGCCGGTCTTCGCCAGCCTCCTCAAGTAGTGCTTCCCTTTCTTTAGCGCTTAATTTATTGTACAGTTGCATGCTATACTAACGATTTAAGGTTAAAGAATTTTGCGCAAAGATAAGGGTTTAAATGAAAAAATGCCCGGATGTGATATCGGGGCATTTTTTTCGAACGGCTAATTCGTTATTAATACTTTTAATTCTTCAACTAAAAATAAGAATAACGTTAGCCACCGTCCACCCGGCAGCTGCAGCTAAGACTAACTACTGCCAGGCTACCGGAAATACTTAGAATAATATTCCGTTTTAAAAATTTCATATGTTGATAGTTGGTTTATTTAATAGATGCACAAAAGCAGAAAAGGTTGCGTATTAAATTTAGCACATATAAAAACTTATAGTATTTTAGCAGCAATATCATATAAAAGAAGCCGAATTAAATGAGCAACGAGAAAGAAAGAGAAGCTAAATTAAAAGCCCTCAAACTCACCCTTGACAAGATGGATAAAACCTATGGTAAGGGTACAGTAATGAAGATGAGTGACCAGAGCGTCGTAGATGTAGATGTGATACGCAGTGGGTCTTTAGGGCTTGACCTTGCCCTTGGAGTTGGAGGATATCCCCGCGGAAGAGTTATAGAAATTTACGGGCCTGAGTCTTCAGGAAAAACAACCCTTACTTTACACGCCATAGCCGAGGCACAAAAAGCAGGAGGTATTGCTGCATTTATTGATGCTGAACATGCTTTTGATCGCTTTTATGCTGAAAAACTGGGAATTGATCTTGATAACCTGATCATTTCGCAGCCCGACAACGGGGAGCAGGCTCTTGAAATTGCCGATAACCTGATTCGCTCGGGAGCTATAGATATTATCGTAATTGATTCTGTTGCTGCTTTAACACCTAAGAGCGAGATTGAAGGGGAAATGGGAGATTCAAAAATGGGATTACACGCCCGTCTTATGTCCCAGGCGCTAAGAAAGCTTACAGCTTCTATTAGCAAGACCCATTGTACCGTGATCTTCATCAACCAGCTAAGGGAGAAGATTGGGGTAATGTTTGGAAACCCAGAGACCACTACCGGTGGTAACGCGCTGAAATTCTACGCCTCAATTCGTCTTGACATTCGCAGATCTACCCAAATCAAGGATAGTAACAGCGAAGTGCAGGGGAACAAAACCAGGGTTAAAGTTGTTAAGAACAAAGTAGCTCCACCTTTTAAAACTGCCGAGTTTGACATCATGTATGGCGAAGGAGTTTCTAAAATTGGTGAGATTATTGACATAGGTGTAGATTACGAGATCATTAAAAAGAGTGGTTCGTGGTTTAGCTATGAAGACACCAAACTGGGCCAGGGCCGGGATGCAGTAAAAACCCTGCTAAAGGATAATCCAGATCTAATGGAAGAGCTGGAAACCAGAATAAAAGAAGCCATGACAGTGGCAAAAGCATAAAAAACTCTTAAAATCCCGAATTTTTTCGGGATTTTCTCTTTTTAGGCGCAACCATTTGGCAATTTGTGCATCTCTTAAACAGAGACCCCAACCAGCCAATGCCGTTATGAAAAATCATTCCCAGATCTATGACTGCGACACCTACTGTGAAAACGGCATACTAAAGAGGGAAATTTTAAAGGCTAATTCCTCCGGAAGACCGGGAACCTCTCACGATTCCCGATCTTCCTTTTTTACAAAACCATCCCCCCCTGTTTATTTTACAAGACTAAAAAATATTGAGACGGTAATACACTTTGTTGCAGAACCGGCTGAAATTCCTATATTTAGGTCTCCTGAAGCTCCACAAAAAGCCCCGGAGAACTACCAGTGGGCAACTATGCCGACGGAATTTTTCAACAGCACTTAATATTGAAATATTGGGCATTAAGCAACTCATACAAAAATGCAAAAAGCAGGACATAAAGGCGCAGGAGCAGCTTTATAAGATGTTTGCACATAAATTGTTCCCGGTTTGCCTTAAGTACTCATCAACCTATCAACAGGCAGAAGACAACCTGCAGGACGCATTTTTGATGATCTTTAAAAGCATGCCCCAGTATAAAAATAAAGGTTCTTTTGAAGGATGGATGAAGAGGATCGTGATCAACACCGCCCTTCAGAAATATAGAAAACAAACAGTCTTTGAGATCATTAGAGATGATTTTCACAAAGATCCAGAAATTGAAGTAGAAGAGGATGAAGTTTCCGTTGATTACTTACTGGAGATCATACAGCAGTTGCCAGATCGTTACCGGCAGGTCTTCAATCTCTATGTACTCGATGGTTTCTCCCATAAAGAAATTGCTGAAATGCTAAATATTTCTACCGGAACCTCAAAATCGAATCTTGCAAGGGCCAGAGTGATCCTGAAAGAGAAAATAGAAAGCAGTCTCTATAAAACAGCCGCCCGATCTGTATAATGAAAGAAAAGAAGTACATAGACCGGCTCTATCAGGAGAAGTTTCGCGATTTTGAAGCAGCGCCCAGCGATGCCGTGTGGAAAAATATTGAAGCCAAACTTCAGGAAAAGCAAAAACGCCGGCGCGTAATACCGCTTTGGTATCGCTATGCCGGTGTGGCCGCCATACTGGCCTTCTTTTTTATGATTGGAGACTGGATATTGCCCGTAAAAAATTCTACATCTGTAGCCGGTGAAGAGACAGAAGCACCTGTAATGAATAGGGCGCTTTCACCAATAATTCCGGTTATACCTATTACTTCGGAAGAAAGCACGGCTGCTATAGCGAGTCCTTCTGAAGTATTAACCCGCAATTCTAAACCTGTTGCTAACAAGAAAGCTTCAGAAGAAAATATGAGAACCGCTGAAGAAACAGCTTCAGAAATAAGTTCCAAAAATGCCATTTTTGACACCCCTCTGGCTGTTGTCTCTATACCACTTCAGCAGGAAAAAACAGCTTCCGAAGATTCGAAACCTGAAGATTTAAGACCTTCAATCTTTGATGCCGTGAAAACTCCTGAAGAAACAGAAGTAGCCAGCACCCAGGAAAAGAACCACTTTGAAGTCTCTACCCATGCCAGCCCCATTTATTACGGCAAAATGGGAACCGCGAACCCTCTTGAGGTGGGTTATAACGATAGCAGGCAGGCAGAAATCACTTATTCCTATGGGGTGAGGCTGGCTATGGAGCTTAGCGATAGAATAAAGGTAAGATCGGGCGTTAGCCGTGTAGATCTTGGTTATAGCGCAAATGGCATTGGATACCAGTCGGCCACCGGAATCTATTCTGTAAGAAATACTTCCCTGGTAAAAGTCAAAGATTCTGATATGAAGATGGTTTCCGGCAGTTTTACGAATAACCGAACCAGCAGCACCAACCGTACCCAGGCCGGGATATTCACCCAGGGTAATCTAAGCCAGAAAATAGGATATATTGAAGTTCCCATAGAAGTTGAGATCAACCTGTGGAAAAATAAGTTTGAGGTGAATCTTATTGGGGGTGGAAGTACGCTAATCCTGGAAGATAATGAAGTTACCCTTAGCACAGGCAACACTACGGCGACCGGAAAAGCCAATAACCTAAATGAAGTGAGTTTTAGCGCCAATATTGGTTTGGGGCTGGATTACAAGCTTTCAGAAAAATTCAAACTCAACCTGGAACCTATGCTGAAGTATCAGCTAAAAACTTTTGACCAGCCCAATGGAGATGTACAGCCTTATTTCATGGGCGTGTACACAGGTTTCAGCTATAAATTTTAAGAAAGTCTACCAGATTTTAGTTCCTGCAGGATCACCTCCCTCGTCTGCTCCCGAACTTCCTTTTTATTTTGCTGCACAAGACCTTTTGTAGGGATAAATTCTTTGATCTTTACGCGCATTTTACCCGGGCTACCCTTAGTGAAAATGTAAGGAAAGCGTTTTTTATTGTCGTAAAATACAATAGGAACTATGGGAATCTGGTGGTCTATAGCCAGGCGGAAAGCGCCATCTTTAAAGTTGTCGAGAAGAACACAGGTATCATCGGGCACGCCACCTTCAGGAAAGATGCAAATACTTGTGCCGTTATTCAATCGGCGTTGTGCGCTGTCAAAAACTTCCTTTCGGCTTCTTTGATTCTGGCGGTCAACAAGAATACAGGTACGTTTATAAAAATATCCAAAAAGGGGAATTTTTGCGAGCTCTTTTTTTCCGACGAAAACGAACGGATTCTTAACAGCCACCAGCATGAGCATAATATCGGTCATTGAGGTATGATTGGCAACCAGCATATAACTTTCCCCTTTCACAAGTTTTCGTTCCCGCTTTATTTTAGGGAAGAAACCCATTCCGTATAAAATAAAGTAAGCCCACCAGCGCGCAATCATAAAGAACTGCGGATAAAACCTCGTCCTGGAGGTAAACAAAAGTAAAAACGGAAAAAAAACAATGATGGGAATGGCCATAAGGATATAGAACCATATTCTCCACAAGACAACCAGGAAAGACCTAAGTATATGCATAACGGCCAAAAGTAATGAATTGAATTGAACGTCTTCTCTAAAAAAGATACCTTTGTATAAAAATACAGAAAGCCGATGTCTAGAATTCTCACCGGAGTACAGAGTACCGGTACTCCTCACCTGGGGAACATCTTAGGAGCTATTATTCCCGCCGTGGAAATGGCCAACGACCCAAAGAACGATTCATTTTTATTTATAGCAAACCTGCATACTTTAACACAGATTAAAGACCCAAAGGTGTTAAGGGAGAATACCCTCTCTACCGCAGCTACCTGGCTGGCTTTTGGTCTTGATGTTGAGAAAACTGTTTTTTACAGGCAGAGCGATATCCCACAGGTTACAGAACTCACCTGGTACCTCAACTGCTTTTTCCCATACCAACGCCTCACCCTGGCTCACTCTTTTAAAGATAAAGCCGACAGACTGGAAGATGTTAATGCCGGATTATTCGATTATCCTATTTTAATGGCAGCAGATATTCTTTTGTATGATGCTGAAATTGTTCCGGTAGGGAAAGATCAACTACAACACCTGGAAATGACCAGGGATGTGGCTTCGAGATTTCATGCAAAAATGGGAGACACTTTTGTAATGCCCGATGCACGCGTTTCTGAAGAAACAATGTACGTACCCGGTACCGATGGGGAAAAGATGAGCAAATCTAAAGGCAATATCATCAACCTGTTTTTACCCGATAAGCAGCTTCGGAAGCAAATCATGGCGATACAAACCGATAGTACTCCCCTTGAAGAACCCAAAGACACCGAATCTGACAATGTATTCAACATCTACAAACTGGTAGCATCTAAAGAAGAGACTGCCGAGATGAAGAAGAAATATGAAGCAGGAGGTTTTGGATACGGGCATGCCAAACAGGCACTTTACGACCTGTTGATCACCCGATTTGAAAAGGAACGTGCCCAGTACAATTTCTACATGCAGAACCCGGACAAAGTGGAAGAAGCTCTTGCTGTAGGTGCAGAAAAAGCCCGAAAGGTAGCCGATGATGTATTGATACGGGTAAGACAAAAATTAGGTTACTAAACCGCCTCAAAAAGTTTACCTGGCAAAGGCTTTACCACGCCTTTGAGTTCCATATTGAGCAAAAGTGTAGCTGCTTTAAAGGTTGGGATACTGCAGTTGAGCGCGATAAGATCGAGCTGTTCTTTTCCCCTGTCTTTTAAGTAGCCGTAGAGAGCCTGCTCATCTTCTTCCAGCTCTACAAAAAGCTGTTTTTGAACAGCTTTTACAGGGGTTTGAGGATGCCAGTTGAGCATATAAATGAGATCAGCCGCACTGGTCATTACGTGGGCCTGCTGAGATTTGATAAGCATATTACAGCCTTTGCTTTGAAGATCGGTAGGCCTGCCGGGAACTGCAAAAACTTCCCGGCTATAAGAGTTTGCAATATCGGCAGTGACCAGAGATCCGCCTTTTTCGGCGCTTTCAATGACCACAGTAGCCTCGCTCATTCCGGCGATAATGCGGTTTCTCTTCAAGAAATTATTCCGGTCAAAGGTATCTGTACTCCAGAAATCGGTTAAAAAACCACCGTTGTTTTCTACTCCGGCCACATACTTTTGATGAACCGCAGGGTACATATTATTTAGCCCGTGGGCAAGACAGCCAACGGTTTGTAGATTGTGTTTAATGGCTGCCCGTTGTGCCGCAATGTCTATTCCGTAAGCAAAACCTGAAACGATCACCGGATTAAGGGGCGCGAGCTCTTCTATGAACCTTTCACAAAAAGAGATTCCGTGGGTAGTTGCCTTACGCGTACCCACTATACTAAGAATCTTCCTGTTGACAAGTTGAATATTTCCTCTTTCAAAAAGCAGGATAGGTCCGTCAAGGCAGTGTTTTAATCTTTCGGGGTAATCGCTGTTCTCGTAGTAAAGTGTTTTAACTTTGTTGCGTAAAATAAATTCCAGCTCTTTTTCGGCAGCTTTAAGATTTTCAGATGAAAAAAGGTAGCTGAGCTTGGTATTTCCTATCCCGTCAATTTTGAGCAAAGCGGCCTTTTTTTCCTTAAAAACAGCCTCGGCAGATCCAGTGTGGCGGATGAGTTTTTTGGCTGAAACATCTCCCAGATTTGGAACGTGCTGCAGAGCCAAAACATACTGTAAATCAGAATCTTTCATAGCCAAATTAAAGCCTGAAAAGTAGCAGAAAAAATTGTTAATAAAATATAGATAGCCTGTTTTTTCAGAAAATAAAAATCTTTACATTTGTTTCAATGGCAATAGCAAATTACATCCACGATCTTCTATACCGATATGAATGTGTAATCCTTCCGGGGTTTGGTGCTTTTATTACGCAACAACATTCCGCAGGCATTCATCCTTCTAGCGGGGAATTTTTTCCTCCCAGAAAAACAGTTTCTTTTAACCGCCAGCTCGTTAAGAATGATGGCCTGTTGGCTAATTATATTATGGAAGCTGAAAAGGTATCGTACAATAATGCTCTTGAACAGATAGAGCAATTTGTACAGGATTTGGAGCTTGTTCTGGAAAAGAACAAGACAGTGAATTTTCAGAATGTAGGTTCTTTTTCTATAACTGAAGGAGAGAAACTACAATTTGAACCTGCTGCCCAGATGAACTTCATGAAAGAAGCATTTGGCCTTGATTCCTTTAAGAGAAATGCTGTTTCCCGTGAAGTGTACAAACAACAGGCACAGGAAATTGAAGAAAAAGCACCTGTCGCATTTACGCCTGAAAGAAGGGCAAACCGCTGGTTAAAATATGCCGCTGTAGGTCTTGTTGCTATTGGACTTAGTGGAGCTGCCGGCCTGAATATTTACAGTGATCAGGTAAATGAGCACAATATTGCCGAACAACAAAAAGCCGCTTCTCAGCTGGAAAACAAAATTCAGCAAGCCACTTTTATAATTGACAATCCGCTTCCTGCTGTTACTTTAAAAGTCTCTAAACAAACCGGAAACTATCATATAGTAACCGGAGCCTTTAGAGAAGCCGAAAATGCTGCCAAAGCTGTAGAGGAACTTAAAGCCCAGGGATTCAAAGCCCGCCAAATTGGTGAAAATAGATTTGGCCTGCACCAGGTGATCTCCAGTAGTCATGAAACCCGCAGGGAAGCTACCAATGAGCTTTACCGGGTGAAAAAGAACAATCCTGGCGCGTGGTTACTTGTTGAGGAGCTGTAACTTCCTGTTACAATTACCAAAATCCAAACATCATAATCAGAGAAAAGTTCTCTTTTTGAAAGTGCAAATCTAAAGAGCGCAGTTTCTATTTGGATTATTCAACTCTAATTCTAAAAAAGAGACTGCAAACTACTTGCTGCCAGCTGATCTTTTTTTAATATCAGCTTAACGGCATTTAGAATAAAGCATGTTAACTTTGCCGAAAATTTTAAAAAATGCAAGCCAGAACTCCAGAAGATTCTAAAACCACTCTTACAGACCTTGTTTTACCAAGCGAAACCAACCCCTTAAACAACCTTTTTGGAGGGGAATTGCTTGCGCGGATGGATCGTGCAGCCAGCATCGCCGCAAGACGCCATAGCCGCAGAATTGTGGTTACTGCCTCTGTGAACCATGTGGCTTTCAACAAAGCTGTGCCTCTGGGAAGTGTCGTAACTGTGGAAGCAAAGGTTTCAAGAGCCTTTAAATCTTCTATGGAAATCTATATAGATGTGTGGGTAGAAGATCGCGAAAGCGGCCATCGCAGCAAAGCCAATGAGGCTATTTATACCTTTGTGGCTGTAGATGAAACAGGACATCCTGTAGCCGTCCCTCCATTGGAACCTGAAACTGAACTGGAAAAGCAACGTTTTGAAGCCGCTTTGAGACGTAAACAACTAAGCCTTGTGCTGGCAGGGAAAATGAAACCTGGAGAAGCTACAGAACTTAAGGCATTATTCGTAAATTCTTAGAAGGTGGTTCGGATGTAAAATCCGTGCTGAAAACCGGCCACTATTTTATATTCAGGCTTTAGCTCATGAAATATGTCGCTCCTCCGGAGCTCAACTTAAGGATTCTTATCTCTCTATAACTATAAATATACCGCTCCTCCGGAGCTTGTAGATGTCTTCTTTATAGCTCTATATTCCCATAATTAGTCTTGGTTCCTGGCTCCTGGCTCTTATTTTCCAAAACTGAACACTGATCACTGCAAACTTGACTCTTGCTTTTTGATCCTATTCTCTAATAAAATCTACATCTGGTAGACCCACTCTTCGGGGTTAAGCTTTTGGTTGTTCTTGTACATTACAAAGTACAGCGTTGTTCTACCGTCGGTCTTGTTAATTGCGATACTTCCAAGATCCTGGCCAAGTGCCACCTGCTGACCCTTGCGCACATCAACAGAATCAAGGTGGTTGTAAATGGTGATATAATCTCCGTGTCTTACCATAACCATGAGGCTGGATCCTTTAACGGCAATAATTTCACTTACCGTGCCGCCAAAAACAGCCCTGGCCTTTGAGTTAGGATCTGTCGCTATTCTCACACCGTTACTGTTCATGGTAGCGGTCTTTACAATAGGGTGAGGTTGGGTTCCAAAACGGAGCACCACAGTACCTGTTCTTACCGGCCATGGAAGTTTACCTTTGTTCTTTTCAAAATCGGCAGCAAGAGCTTTGGCCTCGGGAGTAAGTTTAAAGACACTTCTCGAAGTAGAACCTTCTGCCTTGTTGTTTGCTGCAATGGCTTCCTCGATAATTCTCTCTATCTCCCGGTCTATCGCATTTATTTCCTGCTGTTTCTTTTTGAGTTGAGAAGCAAACTGACCTTCTTTTTTACGAACTTCAGCAATTAGGGACTGCTGTTCTTTTCTACTGTCTTCCAGCAATGCACGGGTCTTTCGGTTTTCAACAATTAGCCTGTCCTTTGTCTTCTTTTGTTCTGCCAGGCTTTGGTTGAGCTTTTGAAGTTCTTCGGTGCGCAGCTGGATCTCTTCTCCCTGCTGATGCCGGTAATTGGCATATTGCTTCATGTACTGAAGCCTCTTGTAGGCCTGCAGAAAGTTTTCCGAAGAAAGCAGGAACATAATTCTGCTTTGTTGCGACTTACTCTTATAGGATTTCCGGATCATTTTACTATAATCCTCCTTAAGCTGCTCGAGTTCTTTACGAAGAGTGCCAATCCGGTTTTGGTTGGTATTGATCTCTCGTGTAAGTAAATTGGCCTGTTGATTCGTCACCCGAATCAACTTTTCGGTACTGCGAATTTGTTGATCGAGGTCTTCCACCTCGGTGAGTATAGATTTTTCTTTCTTTAGGTTTGAAGTCCGTAAAGAATTGATCCTTTTGATCTCATGCTGCAAATCCAGCCTTCGTTGCTCCAGCTCTTCCCGCTTGTTTTCCTGAGAAAAGCCGTGAAGGCTTGACAATAAAAATCCTGCAAAAAAGACATGCCGTAATAGAACCTTTATCTTCATTCTATGCTAATTTCTTCGTAGCCCGAAGGTATTGAAAAAGGAAAAGAAACAGGAACATTGAACTCAATGTTTCTAAAGGTCATATCTATACGGGTATTTTGGGTGCCTTCTGTAGCTATTATCTTGATTTGCAACGGGAAAAGCTGCCGGTCAATCTTTTGATATTCCGGGTAAGTAACAGTTACGCTCCTGTTGCCCTGCTCCTGCCCCAGTTGTTGTGCCAGGGCCTTAAAGTTTCCGGCGTCAAGAAGGAACATTCGCTTCAGGAAATTTTCCTGTTCAGGTTGCAACTGGTAGCCTCTTGAAGATTCCGTCAATTTATACCTTTCTTCCCTAAGGTCATAAATGGTTTGGCCCAATAAAAGATTCTGAACCTTTTCATAATCCAGCGGAGTTCCCAGCAGGTCACTTAATAGGCTGAAATCTCCATCAAAATAAGTCTTTGTGATTTTCTCATAGAACTGCACCGAATTTGGAGTGATCAAAACCTTAGCCAGCGGAATGCCCAGCAACTGCCCGCTCATCCAGATGGTATCATTCTTTTTCATCCTGAAATTCACTGTAACGCTCTGGCTTCGCTCTTCTGTCTGGTAATCGAGACTAAGCCTGCCCTGCAGGGTATTGAAGTCAACTTCTCTGTTGTAGTGCTGGTCAACAACAGCAGCAACAGCAGCATCTTCGGGGGCTACAGTCCCCATTTTTGCTTTACGGGCGCCGCCGCAGGATGAGAACAGGATTAAGGAAATAAGAACTACGGGAATTAATTGTTTACAGGTCATTCAGTATTAATTTTCTAATTTTTCAGCTTTTTTTAGAGCTTCTGCAGCTTTTTCAGCTTTGTTAAGGCCTTTATATGTTATAGCGAGTTGACGGTGAAATTCCCGTTCAGTTTCGGCATCATCAATGAGGTAATCCAGGCCTGTAAGAAGCATTTCTTCTGCTTTTTGATATTCCTTCAAGCCGTTAAGAGCATTTCCCTGCATGAGAAACAACCACGCCTGGGTGGGAAAAATTTCAAGACCTTTTTCAGTGAGTAATTTCACCTCTTCAAAATGCCCTTTTTCAGCCTCCAGTTTTATGACATTTCGATACAAATTAAAATCATCCATGTCATTTTCAAGAGCAGTTTTAAAATAATTTAATGCCAGCTCCTTCTTTCCTTTTTCAATGAAGAAAGTGCCAAGTTGCTTATAGACCTTCAGGTTATTTTCTTTTTCTGAAAAAGTCTCTACCAGTTGTATCAAATCTTCTTCCAAAGAAGGATTTTCGGTCACATAAATTAAAAAATCATTGAGCGCCTGATACTTTGTGACTTCATCTATCTGGTCACTGTTAAGCAGAATTTCCATTGAGTTGACGGCCTTTTCAGCTTTATTATCGGCAATATAGAATTTGTAAAGGGCAAGGTGCACGAGCTGGGAACCAGGATTTATTTCCAACAGTTCCCTTGCAGTTGCAAAAGCTTCTTCTTCCTGCCCGTTTTCGCTGTAAACAAAGATCAGGTTGAGATAATCCTGCTCGTTTTTAGGGTTCTCTTCAATATTTTCCTCTAAATCGCTTATCTGCGCCTCCACGTTGTTGGTACGGGCATAAACCTGCCGCCTCAAACTTTCCCGGTAGGTGCTGGAACCTTTTACCTGGTCGAGCGAATCGAGAAGCCCAAGGGCCGCATCGTATTTTTCAGTCTGAATGTACAGGTTCACCAGGTCTTCTGAAAAAGCAGTATTCAACCGGGCCAGATCTCTTACCACCGGCAGTGCCTTTTTGAATTCCCTGCCCTCGAAGTAAGTGGTGTAAAGCTCCGCGAGCATTCCCTCATTTTCAGGCACTGCTTTTCGACCTTTTTCCAGATACACCGCAGCCTGGGAATATTGGCCCAGCGCATTATAGTTTTTACCCAGCTCAAGATACACTACAGGTTCATCGGGCTTTAACGCCAGACTTTGCACCAGCTCATCTATCGCCTTTTCATGGTTTTCTATTGCCTTTTGCTTTAGCGCCTCAAAAAAATGCTCCTGAAAGGCATCTGTTACATTTCCCAGGTCATCCTGGGCCATTTCTACCACCGGTTTCTCCTGTGCATAGGAAATACTACCCAGCTGTAGCAGGGTCAAAAATGGTATTATGTAAAGCCTTTTTTTCATGCATTTTTTAATGCTGCAAAGCGCTACTCCAGCACAGAGTAATCACCGATACTAATTTCGGTAAATTCACCATTGAACCTGGCAAAATTACCTATCATGGCGTTATTGAGATCTGCATTCTCTACTTCAGCAAAGGTTTGGATCAAACTGTTTTTAATGGTCGAGTTGCTTATTTTAGTTCCGTTTCCAATAGAAACATTGGGACCTATTTTGGCATTTTTGAGCACCACGTTCTCACCAATGAAGCAGGGTTCAATAATTTCTGAATTTTCTATTTCTACGTTTGAAGCTACCAGCTTTTCCCCATCTTCCTGAAGGAATTTAAGCATCCTGGTGTTGGTCTCTACAGTCACCTGCTTGTTACCACAATCCATCCATTCATCAACCTTCCCCGGAACGAATCTCGCGCCTTTCTGCTTCATCGCCTCTATCCCGTCATTGATCTGGTACTCCCCACCGCGAATAATGTTATTATCAAGCACTCCCTGCAGTTCGTTCTTAAGAACCGCTACATCCTTGAAGTAATAAATTCCGATTACAGCAAGGTCTGACACATATTCTGAAGGTTTTTCAACAAGATCAGTGATCTCCCGCTTCTCGTTTAACTGCACTACGCCGTATGCTGAAGGATTTTCTACCTGTTTTACCCATATCACCGCATCGGCTTCTTTATCTAACGTAAAATCGGCTTTAAAAAGTGTATCGGCATAAGCAATCACTGCGGGGCCTTCTAAAGAATCTTTGGCACACATAATAGCGTGCCCGGTGCCAAGAGGTTTATCCTGATAGTAAATGGTGCCCTTTGCGCCCAGGGTCTCTGCAATTTTCTTTAAGTCGGTTTCAACTTTTTCACCAAAATCTTCTCCAATGATAAAGGCAATTTCATCGATCTTTTCATCGAGAACTTTTGCGATATCTTCAACCAGCCTGTGAACAATGGGTTTACCGGCAATGGGAATTAAAGGTTTTGGAACTGTTAAGGTATGTGGACGAAGCCGCGACCCGCGACCCGCCATGGGAACTATGATTTTCATTTTTTTAGTATTGAGTAGTGAGTAGTGAGATCTTAGGTTAAGATTCTTACTTACTAATGAATTTGTTCTTGATTTATTGTTTGTTGTTCCTTGCACAGCTTTTGAGATCCTGATCACTGTTAATTATTTACTGATCAAAACTGCCTACTGAACACGGAGCACTGCGTACTAGACCCCTGTGCTTCCGAAGCCGCCGCTGCCACGTGATGTTTCTTCGAGGGTGTCAACTTCTTTCCAGGTGATGTGTTCGTGACGGGAGATCACCATCTGTGCAATGCGCTCCCCATCGTTTATCGTGAATTCTTCATTAGAAAGGTTCACCAGGATCACCCCAATTTCCCCCCGATAATCGGCGTCAATTGTGCCGGGAGAATTTAGTACCGTAATGCCTTTTTTGGCAGCCAACCCGCTGCGTGGGCGCACCTGGGCTTCGTGGCCTACTGGAAGTTCAATGAAAAGCCCTGTTTTGACAATAGCCCGGGCTAGGGGTGCCAGGGTAACAGGTTCAGAAATATTGGCCCGCAGGTCCATTCCTGCAGATGATCCGGTTTCATAGGCCGGTAATTCGTGCTTTGATTTGTTGATTATCTTTACGTTCATGCTTTGTTAGTTTTCTTCGGAAGCAGTTCAAATTATGACTTCTTCAAAAGCTGTTTTAACTGATCCTTTTCAGCGTAATAAATAAGGGCAAAAAAGATAAGGATTAATATACTTCCGAAGTAATAATTATTTCTAAAAAGGTAGAAATAGATCCCCGAAAAAGCGAGGGAAATGAGCAGGTAGCCACCAATTCGCTTCAGGTCATAAGGAATGGGATAATATTTTCTTCCGAAGTAAAAAGAGAGCAACATCATGCTGCCATAGGCCACCATGGTCGCAACGGCCGACCCCACATAACTGTAATACGGAATAAGCCAGAAGTTAAGTATCAATGTGACTGCGGCTCCAAAAAGGGAGATATAGCCGGCAAATTTTGTGCGGTCGCTCACCTTATACCAAACCGAAAGATTGTGGTAAATACCCAGGAAAAAGTTGGCGGCCAGGATCATTGGTACCACCACCATGGCGTCCCAGTATGAGGAATCTCTAATGAGCAGCAATTTTAAAAGGTCAGAAAAAATGGTGACCAGCACCAGGATGAGGGCGCCAAAAATGACAAAATATTTGGTGATTGTGGCGTAGGTTTGTGGCGCATTCTTTTCTTTGGCATGGCTAAAGAAAAACGGTTCTATCCCCAACCTGAAAGCCGTGGCAAAAAGGGTCATAAACAGGGCAAGCCGGTAACAGGCAGCATAGGCACCAACTTCAGACTTTGCAATATCCTGAGGCAACAGCCAGCCGAGCAGGATCTTATCAAACACTTCATTAATGACAAAACCTATCCCCGCAATTAAAATTGGGGTGCCGTAGTTGAGCATTTTTTTCCAAAGACTGCTGTTAAAAGTATATGGCAGTTTAAAATAAAATGGCAACATGACCAGGAGCGTTAGCCCACTGGCAACAAGATTGGCAATGAAAATATAGGCAATTTCGAAATTGGGGATGTACAGGGTCTCAAAAATGGCATTTTTGGATGCTAATTCTGGCAAATAGACAATGAAAAAGATATTGAGCCCGAGGTTTACCGCGACATTTCCAATCTTGATTGCAGCAAAAACACCTGGCCTTTCGGTGGCTCTAAGCCAGGCAAAAGGTATGGTCGCCAGAGCATCGAGTGCCAAAATCAGGATCACGTAGAGCACGTAATGAGAGGCAATGGCCGTAGCAAAGGAAATTTCTTCCATAAAGAGGAAACCCAGCAGTAGAAATATGCAGGTAGAACCTATTAATGAAAGTGCAGAGGTGGCTGTGACCTCTTTACGGAATTCTTCCTGATGAAAAAACCTGAAAAATGAGGTTTCCATCCCATAAGCGAGCAGCACGTTAAACACTGCCATCCAGGAAAAGACTATAGCTACTTCTCCAAAACCTTCGGTAGGAAGGTAAGCAGAATACAGCGGCAACAACAGGAATGATAGCATCCTGGGTACCACTGTAGCAACACCATAAACGACGGTTTGTTTAAATAGCTTCTGAAAGAGCGCCAATAGTTTTTGCTTGAGAATTCCTCACAAATGTACTATTAATGCTGAATGTTTTTAGGGTTTTTTAGACGCACTTCCCCGCTGTCTTTTTTCTGAATATTTTTTATCCTGAAGAATTTCTCCTTTCCTTTCCGGGTATAGTGCACTACTGCCTCACCTTCGGCAAGTTCGAAAGGTATTTTTTCAATCATTTTTGGAACTTCGTTACCAAACTCCTTTTTTGGATCTTTATGCATAACAAAGTCCTTCGTTGCGCCGGAATTTTCAAAGCGTGCGACGTAAAGGTCGGGGTTGGAAGGCTCTATTTCAAGTATACTTTTTTTTCCGCGGAAGTAAACGGTATCCATCTTAATCTCTGAATTTGCCGCCACCGGAATGAACAGATTAAATCCTGAACCTGCGCCCCTCACGCCACCTGTCCAGGTAGTGTAAAAAGCTTCTCCCACAGCTTTGGGCGGCTCCTCCTGCAATTGTTTGCCATTCGCACAGTTACTAAAGCTCATAAGAATTAAAAGTGCCGAAAAAGAGAAAAAAAATGGTTTCATGGTGCGAATTGTTTAGTGTTCTGGCGATAGTACTTCAATTTTAGTACCAATTAAAAACAAAAAACTCCATGCCTGTCGACATGGAGTTATAAAAATCTGAAATTCAGCTATATATTTATTCAAAGCTTCAGTTTTGGCTAATTTGACTTCGCTATCGCTACGTCGAAATGTCGCCGGCTGAATCTTTATTTATTTAAAGATTCAGGATTGGCTAATTTGACTTCGCTATCGCTACGTCCAATTGTCGCCAGCTGAATCTTTATTTATTCAAAGATTCAGGATTGGCTAATTTGACTTCGCTATCGCTACGTCCAATTGTCGCCAGCTGAATCTTTATTTATTCAAAGCTTCAGCTCCACCAACAATTTCAAGAATTTCGTTGGTGATAGAAGCCTGTCTTGCTTTGTTGTAAGATAACTTAAGGGAATCTCTAAGTTCCTGAGCATTATCTGTAGCCTTGTGCATTGCGGTCATACGAGCACCGTGTTCTGAAGCAAAAGAGTCACGCAGGGCTTTGTAGACCTGCATTTTAAGAGATTTTGGAATAAGTTCCATCACGATCTCCTCTTTTGAAGGTTCAAAAATGTAATCTAAGGTCACATTTTCATCTTTTTCAACAGGTACGATAGGTAAAAACTGTTCTACCTGCACGTCTTGCGTAGCGGCATTTATAAACTGGTTGTACACCAAAACGATTCGGTCGAACTGGCCTTCTACAAAAAGGGTCATTAATTCTTTGGCAAGAGCTTCAGCATTCTCAAAACTAAGGTCGTCATAAATAGCCGTCTCGGTTTTGTAGATGTTGTGGGTCTTTTTCTGAATATCATTTGCCTTCTTTCCTATGCTGTAGAATTCTACGCTCTTATCGCTGTAATCACGATTTGCAACATATTTTGATGCTTTTACGATATTGGAATTAAAAGCACCTGCCAATCCACGATTCGAGGAAATTGCTACCATAAGCACCTTGTTCACCTCACGTTGCTCGGCGTATTTGCTCGATTTGTCACTGTCTAGCGTCGCGCTGAGAGATTGAAGTAGTTCAGAAAGTTTTTCTGAATAAGGACGCATAGCGGTTATGGCATCCTGCGCCTTGCTCAACTTTGCAGCCGATACCATTTTCATGGCACTGGTGATCTGCATGGTTGAAGACACCGAAGTTATCCTGCTTCTTAATTCTTTTAAATTGGCCATTCTTTTTAGTTATGAGTTAGGAGTTGAGAGTTATGAGTTTTTTATTATTGAAACTATAATTCTTATCAACTCTTCACACTTAGCAATTAAAATTTTGCAATCAATATCCGAAGTTGCCTCTATTAGCTCTAACCAATATTTGGTTTCATCGGCCTCTTTTAAAGCAATACCGAATTTGTTTTTAAAATCTTTTGTGCTTACTCCCCTTTGTGCTTCCCTAACATTGGCTCCAATACTAGTTCCACTTTCTAAAAGCTGGGAAGCCAGCTCAAATTCATTTCGTTTTTTCAAGGACCGGGTGAAGAGAACGATGTCACAAGCAAACTGGAAACTTTTAATCCGAACCGGGCTATTTTCCAATTTGCTCATAACTCAAGACTCTTAACTCTGCACTTGCATACTACTTTTTATATTTAGCTGAAATCTCCTTAGCTACGTTTGTAAGCGTGTCGGTGATTTCATCTGTATATTTACCTGCTTTTAGTTGATCAAGTACATCTCTGTGCTTGGCATCAAGATATTCCAGGTAATCTTTTTCAAATTCTTTTACTTTCTCTACAGGAACGTTTCTCAACAGGTTCTTGGAACCGGCAAAGATGATAGCGATTTGGTTCTCTACAGGATAAGGGTTGTTCTCGGCCTGTTTAAGGATCTCCACGTTACGCTTACCTTTTTCGATCACATTTAATGTTGCAGGATCAAGGTCAGACCCGAATTTGGCAAATGCTTCCAATTCACGGAACTGTGCCTGGTCAAGCTTAAGTGTACCGGCAACTTTCTTCATCGACTTGATCTGCGCGGCACCACCTACACGAGATACAGAGATACCTACGTTAATCGCAGGACGCACCCCAGAGTTGAAAAGATCGGATGTTAAGAAGATCTGTCCATCGGTAATCGAGATCACGTTGGTTGGGATATACGCCGAAACGTCACCCGCCTGTGTCTCAATGAGCGGAAGTGCGGTAAGCGATCCTCCACCTTTTACTTTGTCTTTCAAAACATCAGGAAGATCGTTCATGTTCTTCGCGATACTATCATCAGCAATCACTTTTGCAGCACGCTCAAGCAATCTTGAGTGAAGGAAGAAAACGTCTCCAGGATATGCCTCACGCCCCGGTGGACGTCTTAGAAGCAAAGATACCTCACGGTAAGCAACAGCCTGCTTTGAAAGATCATCATAAACGATCAATGCAGGACGGCCTGTATCTCTAAAATACTCACCAATCGCAGCACCTGCAAATGGAGCATAAACCTGCATAGGAGCAGGATCTGATGCGTTTGCAGCTACGATAGTGGTATAGGCAAGAGCTCCTTTATCTTCAAGAGTCTTGGCAATACCTGCTACAGTAGAGGCTTTTTGCCCTACAGCAACATATATACAATAAACAGGTTCCCCTGCATCGTAAAATTCTTTTTGGTTTAGGATAGTATCGATAACCACTGTTGTCTTACCAGTTTGACGGTCACCAATTACAAGCTCCCGCTGTCCACGACCAATTGGTACCATGGCATCGATAGACTTGATTCCTGTTTGAAGCGGCTCGGTTACCGGCTGACGGTAAATTACCCCCGGTGCCTTACGCTCTAATGGCATTTGGAATGTCTCACCCTGTATTGGTCCTTTTCCATCGATAGGCTGCCCAAGCGTGTCTACAACACGTCCAACAATTCCTTCTCCCACATTGATAGAAGCAATACGCTGAGTTCTCTTAACGGTTGCTCCTTCTTTTACCTGTTTGTATGGACCTAATAGTACTACCCCAACATTGTCTTCTTCAAGGTTAAGTACAATTCCTTCCAATCCGCCTTCAAATTCAACTAACTCCCCGTATTGTGCATTGGAAAGTCCATAGACGTTAGCGATACCATCCCCAATATTGAGAACAGTACCAACTTCGTCAAGGGAAGCCTTAGCCTCAAACCCGGAAAGCTGTTTCTTTAATATTGCTGATACTTCAGCCGGATTAATTTCTGCCATAATTATTTAGAATAAAATGCTACGCCCAGGCGCAGCGGTTTTAATTAAATTTTTGCTACGTATGTATTGTTCTGTAATTCTCTTTTGAGACCTGTAAGCTGTGACTTCACACTTCCGTTATACTGAATGTCACCCACTCTTAAGATAAACCCGCCAATGATACTCTCATCAACAATGTTCTCAATCTTAGCCTCATTTCCCGTTAGTTCCTTTACTTTTTGCTGAATCTTTGCTTCAAGTGCTGGAGTAAGCGGAATAGCCGTTGTAACCTTCGCTACCTGTACTCCGTTCATCTCGTCATAAAGACGCTCATAACTTGATGCAACCAAAGGAAGGATGTTCAAACGATTGTTCTCTATAAGGATCTCAAATAATCCTGAAGTAACGCCATTCACAGATTTAAAGATCTCTAAAAGGGCATTTTTCTTCATGGTATTTTTCACCACAGGACTCTTCAAAAAGGCCTGAAGCTCTTCACTATCCTTTATAGTCTTACTAATAAGAACCATATCGGCGTTTACCTCTCCGGTAACATTTTTGTCTTGCGCCAGGCTCAAAAGGGCTTTGGCATATCTCGCTGCTGCTCTACTTCCCTGCATCTTCTTAGTTTAAGGTAACATCATCAAGCATGTCTTCTACCAGCTTTTCCTGTTTGCCTTTGGAAGAAAGCTCTTCTCTTACCATTTTCTCGGCAATTTGAACAGATAGGGTAGCCACCTGATTCTTGATATCGGCCAGAGCTGAATTCTTCTCATTCTGAATAGTCGCCTTTGCCTGCTGGATCATTTTCTCCCCTTCTTTCTGAGCATCTTCTTTAGCTTCAGAAATCATTTTTTCTTTGATCTCTCTTGCCTCTTTGATCATAGCATCACGCTCCAAACGGGCTTCCTGCAATAACTTCTCGTTATCGGCCTGAAGGTTTTGCATTTCCTTACGCGCATTTTCAGCCGAATCTAACGCATCCTGTATGCCCTGCTCTCTCGCATTAAGTGCATCTAAAATTGGTTTCCACGCAAATTTTTTCAGCAAAAGGACCAGCACAACAAGGATAATGATCTGCCAGAAAAACAAACCAAAAGAAAAATCGTTGACTAACTTTTCCATATTCTATCTTATTTCTTCTATTGTTTAATTTTTAAATAATTCAAGCCTTGCAGCCAACCGCTGCAAAGCCTGAAGTTCTTTCTGATTGATTACACTGCAAAAAGAGCAGCAAAAGCAACACCTTCCAAAAGTGCAGCGATGATAATCATTGCAGTTTGGATTTTACCGGCAGCTTCTGGCTGACGTGCAATTCCTTCCATTGCAGCGCTACCAATCTTACCAAGACCAAAACCAGCTCCAATAATAATTAAACCAGCTCCAATCAAATCTAAATTTAAGGCTTCCATACTTACTTATTAAAAATTAAACTTACTCTTAAATGTGTTTATATTATACTACGGGAATATCTTCGTTGTCGGCAGGGTGATGATCATCATGCTCTTCAACAGCCATCCCTATGTAAAGGGCGCTAAGCAGGGTGAAGATATATGCCTGTAGAAAAGCTACCAGTAATTCAATGATAGAAATGAAAATAGTGAACCCAAAGAAAGCAGGTCCTGCGATCCAGTTCTGGAATACCACAATCAACCCAAGCAAGGTCATGATAATTACGTGACCTGCAGTCATGTTTGCAAAAAGACGTATCATGAGCGCAAAAGGCTTTGTAAACATCCCCAGTACCTCAATTGGCGCAAGGATAATCTTCATTGGAACAGGTACTCCCGGCATCCAAAAAATGTGTTTCCAGTAATCCTTATTTCCGCTGAACTGTACAATAAAGAATGTGATCAACGCCAAAGCCATAGTCACCGCGATATTCCCGGTCACGTTCACACCAAGTGGCGTCATCCCCAAAAGGTTTAGGATCCAGATAAAAAAGAAAACCGTTAAGAGGAATCCGGTATATTTTCTATAGTTCTTGCCAATGTTGGGTTTTGCGATCTCATCACGCACATATAATACAAGAGGCTCAAGCACTCTTCCTGAACCTTTTGGAACCTTACGATTCTTATACTGTCGCGCCAAACCTCCAAATACAAGAAGCATTAGAATACTCACAACCAACATATAAAGTACATTCTTGGTTATAGAGAAATCAAGCGGACGTTCATTTGAAGGAAATCCATTCTCACCATAGGTGATAGTACCCTCGGCATCTGTTTTATAGATCTTAGAATGATAAAGACGGTAATGCTGACCATCAATTACAGCAAGGTCTTCTCCATGATGGAATTTTCCTGAAGAAAAAACCTTCACCCCATCATCCCAAAGGATCACAGGAAGCGAAAAACCATAATGTGCGCCGGTTTCTCCGTCAGAAAAGAAATTTACATAATGAGAATCTGCAAGGTGATGATCAATATAATCCTTAATTTCTTCTTCGGTATTGACCTTTGCATCGCCCCCTTCCTGGGGCTCTTTTGCAGTAAATGCCTGTGAACTAATACTCACAAACATTAAAAGACAGGCTAATAAAAACTTCGCAACGTTTTCCTTTTGCATTTTCGGGTGAATTACAGTCCTTTAATTTGGCTGCAAATGTACATAATTATATAAAAAAACACAGCCTATGTTTCGTAATTGTTTTTTTGCCCTGTACTCGCCCTAATTATCTGTCTTTCGAGAAGTTAGTTCGGTTGAGGATTTTTGCGATATAGATAATTTCCACCACCACAGAAAGCGCATAAGGAACAAAAAAATGTAAAAAGACAGATTTGTCCAGGTCAAATCCTGAAGTCTTGATGAGGAAATAAAAAATTCCCAGCTTCACCATACCACTAATAAGAAATATAAATCCGAGTTGCTCTTTGAGATGTGAGCTGGCTAAAATAATGGTAGAGGTAAAAAGCAGTGTGATGCCCACATTAAACTTATAAGCAAAATTTACAAGCTCCAGAGTTTGCTGCGAAAAATAGGAAGTGACAACAAAATAATGGACCCCATAGCTCAATCCCGCAACAAGAAAAAGAAGGAGGACAAACCTGAAAAGATCTTTAAAAATAAGAGGATTCAATTGTTGTAGCGTTTGAGCTGTTTTAAAACGACATAAACTGAAGCTACCAGGCCAAAAAGTACAAAGCCTATAGTAAACCAGTTCTTTTCCATGGGGTATCTTTCATCCAGCTTTTTCCCTATCCATGCACACAAAAAAATTGTGGCACCCATTTGAAAAGCAATCCCGGTAAATACCGCCCAGTTTTTAAGCTGACTGTTCTTGTTCTTGTCTTTCTCCTCTTTCATTGCGAATCGCTTTCACGCCGCCACGCATGGTACAGGTGGCATTAAATGTTGCGCCCGGCTCTACGGCCAGCCTCGCAACTACGGCTTCCCCATCTATAACTGCAGTACTTCTTAAACTTAAGGTGCCTGTAATTTTCAGTTTCCCGTTGAATTTTCCTTCAATATCGGCATTTTCGCAACTCAACTCTCCTGTTACAGAACCATCTTTGCCAATAACTACTTTTCCGGGGGTTTTGACCGTTCCTTCCACATGCCCATCAATTCGAAAACAGCCTTTAGCTTCAATGTTTCCGGTAATTTTTGTGCCCTGGGAAATCTTGTTTTGTTCCTTGCTGTTTTCTTTTACCTGCTTTGCTTTTTCCTGCTTAAACATTAGGGTGAGGGGGAATTTAAAGTCTCTAAATAATTTTCTATATTCTTATGGATCTGCACGATCCGGTAATTTGGGGTCGAAATATAGAAAGATTTTTCGTCAATAGCATACTTATCTTCCTCTTCAAGCCGTTGCGCAAATAAATTAGCTGCTGCTGCTGAAGAGAATCCATGTACTACTATAAAATCCTGATTTGAATTATAAACGTCCCGTGAAACCTCTCCCGAATATCCAAATTCCTGAAGGGCATCTACAAGAGGCTGTTGCAGGCTGTCAAAATCCTTTTTTTCTTCCCTATTAACCGGAAATATTAACTTGAAGGAATTGCCAGAGTTTTGAGGCATAAATTCAGCTGCTGCCATGGTAGGTAATGCCCTGTCGATAATTTCCTGTGCTTTTTTACCCTCAACAGTTTGCGGGTAGTTAAGTGCTACATAATTGAGACTTTCTTTGTAAGCCTCAAATCCATAAAGCCTGCCTTCGGCCATCGCTTTTAGAAGCTCCAGTTTTGGTACAATTTCATCGCCTGCAAACTGTTCAATTAAACGGTTACTTTTTACAATGACAGAGTCATATTTTTGATCTTCATATCTGGCATACAGTTCTTCATAAATTGCTGTGGGGTTATTTTCATCCTGTAAAAGGCTTTCAGGATTTGAAAGTATTGCCGCATACCGTGAATCGGGGTAAGTCATCAGAATTTCAGTCTTAAGAGATTGTGCTTTTCCGGGCATTCCCAGGTCTGAGTAAATTTTGTAGAGATTGTATTTTGCAGGCAACACCAATCTTTCCTCGGGCTGATTTGCCAATACAAATTCCAGTCTATCGGCCGCCAACGCATTTTCACTGAATTTTTCCCTATAGATCAATCCGAGTTGATAACTGGCAAAATTGAGATCCTTTTTAAGACTGTCTAATACCGCCACATCCTGTGGAATTTTACTGATATAACTCTGTGGATCGAATTTTGGATCATTATCAATTAGATCGTTCACACCTTCAGTCGCAAGGTCTTCTCCCCCTCCGCTTATTCTGCGGGTACGCCAGTTATCGGCAAGTTCCCTGTCACCCCACAACCTGAAAAACTCCTGTTTTCCGAAGGCAACCACAGTAGGGTTATAGAAGTAAAAAGAAGATCCGGGATTTGGCACACCGGGCATTGAAGGGCGTTTAGTCTCAAAAAATTCCTGAGCAGCCTGTTGTTGTTCAGGTTGTTCTACTGCATCAACAGCCGCTTCTCGCAATTGAGTGGTGTATTGGGTAAAGTAGTCGAGTTGTTCTTCTTTGGTTAGAGAGGCCAAATGTAAAATACTATCGGCGTTCTGAGCCATTTTCTCATAATAGATCACATCGTCAAGATTGTCTCTCTTTCTCTTTATGAGGCGGTATTCCCTGCTATTATTTGGCAGCATTGTGAGCGTACTGTCGTAGTAGGCGCCGGCAACCTCAAATTGGGCGGCATCAAAATTAATATTTCCCAGCGTTTGATAGTCTAAAGACTGCAGGTAGGTATTGCCTGAAGGAGTACGAAGGGAGCGATTGTAGTAATCTATGGCCAATGCTACGGAATCCTGCTGATAATGAAATTCAGCCAGCTGGAAATAGATCTTATCAAGATACGGCCTGTTTTCGCGATCTCTTGCCATGGAATTGAGCTCCTCCAGTATCACAGCCTTATCCTGGGCTGTTGCATTGCTGTACTCAATTTGCCTAATCATGGCATTGACCAGGTATATGCGGGGTATTTTCCTGTTCAGGTCAACTACCTGGTCAAAAGCGTAAGAAGCCCTGTCGCTTTTGCCCAGCACATCATATAACTGCCCTGTAATATACCAATAGCGACCTTCTTTATCTTTAAAATCAGTTATTTCGGCAGCACGTTCAAGATAAGCTACAGCACTGTCGGGAGCTTTGATGTTGATATACGCCTGGGCCAGCATTGCCGAAGCTTCGGCACGGTTAGCTTCCTCAAGTTTTTCATTGTCAAGTATCTTCTTAAGGTTCTTTATGGCAAGTTCATCAAACTCCAGCCGCATATGGGTCTTTTCTCTCCAAATCCGCGCTTCATTGATGGTATTGCTAAGAGGATATTTATGAAGAATGTAATTAAATGCTTCCAGCGCAGGTACAAAGCGCTGATCATAGTACCGGGCTTTTCCCAATAACAGATAGGCCTCATCTATCTGCGGATTATTCTCAGATCCTTCAATCAACATGGAATGCCGTTGAATTGCTTTCACCGCTTTTTCTTCAGCTACAAGAAAGTTTGGGTTTAAGGTTTCTCCGGGAGCCATAACCTCATCACGAATTTCCATTCGTTCTACCGGAAGAATCTGCCAGTAGTTGTCCCTATAGCTCTCATTAAGTGCCTCAATACCAAGATCAAGAGCGAGATTCCCGTTATAGAGTGTGTTGTATTCGGCTGTAACGGCATGCCAGTTACGGTTCAGGAAAGTGTTCTTCTTTCTCGAGCAACCTGTTAAGGCAACCAACAGGAAAAAAATGGCAGTAACCTTTATAGTTAATTTCAAATCAAGTGATCGTTCTTATTAGCAATAACTTATAACTGCTGTAATTATTATTGTGGCGGGTAAAAATAGCGAAAAAAAACCGGGATGTTATGCCATTAAAACAAAGATACAGACTTCTAAATCTTAGGCATTAAATAAATATCTTTAAAGACAGTAATCATTTATTTCCTGCTCCATAAAAGCAGACTTTGCAGGTGATAAATTCCAGACGGCCTGTGGTAATAATTTACAACACCTGCAAAAATAAGAAGCTGCGCAGCCACAGAAAACACAGAACCTTCAAACCCAAATTCCCCGCCGTTGAACAAATTAGCTGAAGTGTAATTAATCTCAATTAAGGAGTATACATCCAGGCCACTCACATTGAACCCAAAGTGAGTTTGGAAAAGGTTCCATCCAAAGTGCAAACCAATAGGAAACCACAAATTCCTGGTGTACAGGTAAGAAACTCCCAGGATCATCCCTGCAAAAAAAAGGTCAATGAAACTAAAAAGGCTCATATTTGGGTTGGCCCCATGCATCAAAGAAAAAATAACAGAAGAAATAATGAGCGCTACATATTTATTGGTTGAAAGCATCAAATTCTTAAGCACATATCCTCTCACTAAAGTTTCTTCTACAACTGCAATGACGAGGAAGAACAATATTGATATCAACAATTCAGAAATATCGAAATTCACTCCGGAATAACTTATTTCTCCTATTCCCATCAGTATTAAAAATCCGGAGAACATAGTAATAAATCCCACCAATGTTCCCGTACCGAAATCGGCAAGTCGACCTTTTGTCTGAAAACCTAACTGCACGAATTTCTCCTTATCAAGGTATTTCATAAATATCCAGAGCACCAGGAAAGTGCCTAAAAGGCAAAAAAAGGAAGTAATTAGATCCTGTTCAGAACTCAGGCTCGAAACAGTATCATAAACAGAACTGCCGGCTACTGCCAAACCTATCAATTGAAAAATGCCGAGTATAGCCAGGTAAGGCAACAGGAATAGTAATATTCTCGCCCATCCCGTAAATATGAAATCAATATCTCTCATGAAATGCTGCTAAGACACATGGGAAAATTGTAGTTTATTAAACTTCAGTTTTAAAAGAATTTTCCTGTTGCTCCTCATCTACCTGCACCGCTGCCCCGGCAAAATATTGCTCCAGCTCTTTGAGGGTAGCTTCCGAAGTTTTAATATCATTCACCACATGCCCTTTGTCGAGAACTACAATACGTTCGCACACCTCGGTCACATGAATAAGATCATGGCTGGAGATCAAAACCGTCATCTCAGAACCTGCCGTTAATTTCTTGATTAGCGCCTTAAGGCGTATCTGTGTACTTGGATCGAGGTTTGCAAAAGGCTCATCTAGAATCACCACTTCAGGATCACCAATTAAAGCGGCAACAATACCTACCTTCTTTTGATTTCCCTTTGACAGGTCTCGCAAGTATTTTTTCCTGCCAAGAATCTCTCCGTTGAAAAATTCGTCAAAATTCTGCAGAAAAGCAGCAACATCGGCTTTATTGCGATTGCGAAGTTCCCCTACAAAATAGAAGTATTCTTCGGGGGTGAGGTAGCCAATAAGAAAGCTCTCATCAATAAAAGAAGAGGTGAAGGGTTTCCAGGCCTCGCTTTGGCTTACCGTGATGTCATTATTAAAAATACTCCCGGTAGTTGGCTGAATAAGGTCAAGTAAAAGGCTGAAAAATGTGGTTTTTCCGGCTCCGTTATTTCCCACCAAGCCAAAGCTTTGTCCTTTTGGGATTTCCAGATGTTCAACATCAAGTACCTTTGTACCGCTGTAAACTTTTGTAAGATTTGTAGCTGTTATCATCTTATTCTCCTGTTTGTTTAAAGCCATTGATCATGGCATATTTATTTTTTCTGTAAGCCTCGGTTATTTGTTCCATTATGGCTTTTTTAAATATTATGCCCAGCAATCCTAAAGCTGCCAAAACTATGGTGGCAACTTCAAAGGAAACGAATTTATTCAGCACCCAAAATATGAGTATGGGCATAATAAGTAAGGGCAGGCCAACCAGCCATTGCGCTGCTCCTGTTCCCTGGTAGTTCATAAAAGGGCTTTTTTCAAGGTCTATTCTTTTTCTGTTAAAAGATCCGGCAAATAAAAGTACCGGCACATTGATCCCAATATTATAAATAGCACAAACTATATTGATAATCAATATTTTATACCCGAAAAAGACATAAGGGGTAGTTAATATTGTTAAGATCACAATGCTGAAGATGATAAGTGCTGCCTTGGCATTGAGGTATTGCTTAAGCGGAATATTTTGCGCCATCATCATAGAATAATACGATGAATCCCAGGCAGGAATGAACTGCCCGAAGTTGATCATAAAGATCCCCGTCATAAAGATGCCGACAAAAACGAATACCGAAGGCAAATCCTGGTAGGTGTCCTGCGGATAAAAGATCATGCCGTAGCCCATGATGAGCAACGATATAAAGATGAGGGTTTTGGGCCTCTTATTGCGCCAAATTAGCTTAAGGTCAAGCTGAAGGAAAGGTGCTATACCTCCAAAGCGGCGAAGCCACGCAAAATCCTGTGACTTTGCTTCGGTTACTTTGGCCTTAAGCGATTCATCAAGGTAAAACCGGCTTTTAAGAACCTTCTGGTTCCATTTAAAAAGAGCAAAGGCAAGCAGTAGTGGCAGGAGTGCCAAAAATGGCATTTCGAGCACATAGTTTAATCCGCTCGCAAAAACTTCAGTTATACTAAAAATATCAAATCTTTCAAGGCCATAAAGAGCAAGAGCGATTATAAGATAAGGAAGCAGTGCCTTGAGATCATCTGCAAACTTTTTTTTCAGAAGAAAATTGAGATAATTTATGCATAAGATAAGTCCAATTACAGCCACCGCCCAGGCCGTTATGGAAAGAACCGGATATTCCATCTTATATCCTGTAAAAACCGCAAACGGAACAAATAACAATAGCGGCAAAAAGTTGAAAAAAGAGAACAGGGAGCGGAATAACACGTAATTTACCACCTTAGACTTGAGAATGGGTAAGGACAGCAAAGGTTTTATGGTCATTACCGGAAGCGTTTGCAGCATAAAACGCATTAGCAGTTCCAGTGCGAGATAGACCAGTAGAAACCTATTAACGATTTGCAGTGGCTCCTGTTCCGGGAAAGCTTCCTTGAGCAAAGGGTACAGGCCAATCCCCAGGGTGAGGAACACCAGTGAGAAATAAATCGCGATAAAGGCCATGAATATCTTGAGCCCCATACTCCTGCCAAAGCTGGCCGAGCGGTAAAAAGCCTTCCATTGAAGAGAAATAAACCTTTGATACATTGTATTACTTTACCTTACAAGTAATGAAATTTACGATTTTGTTACAGAAATAAATTCTCATACTTTGTATTTTTGTCGGCAAATACCCAAAAAATGAGCAAATTCTTTCCGTTAAAGATTAAAAATATAATCAGGGAAACAGCAGAGGCAGTGAGTCTCGAATTTGAAATACCACAGGAATTAAAAACCGAATTTTCCTTTAAAGCAGGACAATACGTTACATTAAAAACCACTATAGAAGGAAAGGAAGTTCGTAGAGCCTATTCCCTTTGTACTCCGCCTACAGACGACACCTTTAAGGTTACTGTAAAAGAGGTAAAAAGCGGAACTTTCTCTGTACTGGCCAATAACAAATTAAAAGCCGGAGATGTACTGGATGTGCATCCTCCCGAAGGTAAATTTATCTTTGAACCGGTACAGGACGGCCATCCCCACACCTATGCAGCTTTTGCAGCCGGGAGCGGGATAACTCCTGTATTGTCTATTCTAAAAACAGTACTACAGCAAGAGAAACACAGCCGTTTTGTACTTGTATACGGTAACCGTACTCCAGACGAAACCATCTTTTTTAAAGAATTACTGGAGCTACAGGCAGCGCACCCAGACAGGCTTTTTATCGAGTTTGTTTACAGCAGGTGTAATGAAGAAAACTGCCACTACGGAAGGATTGATGAAGGCACGGTGAATTATGTGCTGAAAAACAAGTTTAAGGATACCACTTTTACCCGCTTCTATCTTTGTGGGCCTGAAGAGATGATCAATAAAGTTTCTGAAGTCCTCCTGAAGAACAACATCACAAAAGAGCAGGTTCTATTTGAACTCTTTAATACTGAAGTTGAAGGAGAAATAAAATCTAATCTTGAAGGAGAAACCCAACTCACCATAAAAGTTGATGAGGAGGAGGTGACCTTGAGTATGCCCAAGAATAAGACTGTTTTACAAATGGCGCTAGACAATGATATTGATGTGCCCTACTCCTGCCAGGGCGGAATTTGCAGCAGCTGCGTTGCGCGAATTGTAGAAGGAACCGCCGAAATGGAAAAAAATTCCATTTTAGTAGATAGCGAGATCGAAGAAGGCCTTGTGCTAACCTGCCAGGCACACCCCACTTCAAGCACCTTGAAAGTGGATTATGATGATGTCTAGCCCCCCGACCCCCGAAAGGGGAGATTTTAGATTTTAGATGTGAGAGACTTCTCACTTTAAAAAAAGGGGTTCCAAAAATGACATTTTTGGAACCCCTTTTTGGTATTTTAAATCTGGAATTTGAAAAAATTTGGTGCTTAAGCTTTCAAATATCAGTTCAATATTTCATTTATCTTTTCCACTACCTTTTGCGGCGGAATGCTCCTCATCACCTCTTCATATCCTTGCGGAATGTCTTTTCCGTAGATGGAAGTGGGAATAGCAGGGTATTTCTGAAGATCGGGCAGCAGGGAGTTTGTTTCGGGTTGACGGAAAGGGGCGAATCCTGTGTAGGGATGAGTGAGCCCCCAAATAGTGATCACCGGCACTCCAAAATTGGCTGCGAGGTGTCCGTTACCGCTGTCCATAGCCAGCATAAGATCAAGGTTTGAGATAAGAGAAAGCTCCTCTTCAAAAGATAACTTCCCGGCTACTGAAACAGCATTGGGAAATTCTTTCTCCCACGCGGCCAGTTTTGCGGTTTCTTCTTTACCTCCCCCGAACAAAAATATCCTCAAATTTTGCCCTTTTTGAAGCTTCAGTAAAACCTCTTTCATGAGATCTTCGGGATAAGCCTTGGAAGCATGCTGGGCAAAAGGTGCAATTCCTATCCAGTTCTTATCCTTTTCCCCTGTAATAGCGCTTAAATTCTCCGTCACTTCCTGCTTTTGCAGTACCTGCACAGAATTGATCTCTATGGGGTAGCCAAGTTTATCAAAAACCTCAGTATACCGCTCATGGGTTGCCTTCAGTTGTTCAAAGATCTTGTTATTGCTTCGGGTGAGGGCTTTTTTTTCCTTCCGGCCTTTGTCCAGCTGGCGTACCGGGATTCCCTTCAGCTTAAAAAATAACTTCAGAATATTAGACCGCAGTACATTGTGAAGGTCGGCAACGGCATCAATTTTCAGGTCGAGCAATTCTGAAGAAAGCTTTTTGAGTCCAAAGATGCCTTTGTGTCTTCCTTTTACTTCAGCTTCAAAAATCTGAACATTCCGAAGATCTTTAAACATGGGGGCGAAAAACCGTCGGGTAAGCAGGGTGAGCTTAACATCGGGATATTTTTCAGTAAAAGCTTTGAGAACCGGTACCATCATAGCCACATCTCCCATGGCCGAGAGACGTATAACTAAAATGTGGTGCGGTCTTTCCATCCAAAAATGCTATTTTTTAGCCCCTCTTAAAACAGGGTTAAGATCATCATCGTTGTACATCTTCATTTGCCTGTACACCTTCATGTATTTATCACCACTGGCGATATCGCCGAGTAACTGATTGATTGCCGTAGAAAGGTCTACACGCTGCTCCAGCAACACATCGAGCTTTGCCTGGCATTTAATCATGTGTTCCTGCCCGGCATCAACGCGATTGGCCTCTTCGTTCATGTGATAGATCTTGAGCGCCAGGATAGAAAGCCTGTCAATAGCCCAGGCAGGGCTTTCAGAATTGATCGTCGCATCCTCTTTTGGCTCCACTTCTTTATACTTGTCAAGAAAATAACTGTCAAGGTATTCCACCATATCGGTACGATCCTGGTTTGAGGCATCAATTTGCCTTTTTAGCTTAAGCGCTGCAACAGGATCAATGTTTGGATCGCGAATAATATCTTCATAATGCCATTGTACGGTATCAATCCAGCACTTGCGGTACAAAAGGTGCTCCAGGAGCTGTTCCTTCTCGTTGTAAGGGTTGTGAAACTCCTGCCCTACCGTGTTTATCTCATGATACTTCTCTATTACTTCCTGAAAGATCTTATTTGCTTTATCTGAAAACATATGCTGAAATTTTAGAGGTTCTTCGGAAGAAAAACCACCGATTAACAATTCTGGCAAAGGTACCGGATTTTTAGCTTTTTTGCAGGGTCATTTTCAATCTTCTGAAGCTTTGTTACAGCAGCAGAAGCAGCACAGGCAGCAGGATTATGGTTATAAACAACATTTCTTTGAACCACTGGTCTTTCATACTTTGAAAGTAATTGGTTACCACAATTGCTAATGGCGCAAAGAAAAACATCAATTCACTGCCATTTTTGGTAGGTGCCAGAACCCCAACTGTTAAAGCCACCCCGGCACAAAGTAAAATTATGAACAGGGAAGATTTGGCGTTGGCACTGGCCTTTTGAATAATTAGAACATAGAAAAAAGATGACCACAGCGTAAGCGCAAAGAGAAAAGCCGCAGGAATGAGAAGGGACAAATTTTGATATTGCTCAAAATCGAGGTTAATTGCCTGGATCCAGTCGGCCAGGGTGTAGAAGGTGTCGGTAATTAAAAGATCTGCACTTGTAACAATGGAGAGCAGTGCCAGCAGGGCCGCCACCGGCACCAGCCAGTTTTTAAACCTGTGCCCCACATGTACCAGCAGGCCGAAGTAGACCACGAATAAGAAAAGAATGCTCCAAAAATAAAACAGCGATGCTACCCCTATCCAGAAAGTTGCATCAAAGATCTTTTTCACTGTTTCCCGCTGCGATTTAAGAGACAGGATGCGGCGCAGCGCAAGGAGTAGAAATAAATTTGCTATTATAACATCATTGTTTTGCAATGCAGCGCTAAACATGCAAAGAAAACCTGCAAACAAAATACTTTTATAGGCGTTTCGCCCCGTAAGCTCATTTCTTCCCGAAATAAAATTGAGAATAAAAACACTCAGCACCAGTATCAGGAACATTCCTACCTCCTGCCAAATGACCCAAAAAGGCGCCGAAAACAGTGCCTGCAGGTTAGCAAAAAGATAAAAAATAAAGATGTACACGGCCACTACAATGAAGTTAATAGGCCTTGAATTGCTAAAAAAGCTTGTTAGCATTAGGGTTTTTTATATTTTTGTGGAGTTAAATATAGCTACTATGAAGGATTTTTTCGAGGGGATACAGACCATTTTTGAAGATTACCTGTTCGCACCGTTCAACGAGCTTGCCAATTTAGAACTGGATAGCTGGTGGTTGGCAAACGCTGTAAACTGGATCTTTATGTTAATTGCGGCAGCAGCTTTTATTTACTGGATGTTGCAGCTAAAGAAATTCAACGACCGTAACGAGGAAAAGCGCGAAACCAGCGCACATTCTTTCCTGGGCTAGAGGTCAAAACCTATATCCTTCCTAAAATATATCTTATCAAAATGAAGTTTTTCGGCATTTTGATAAGATTTTTTTATGGCCTCCTGGAAATCTTTTCCAAAAGAGGTGATAGCGATAACACGGCCACCATTGGTTAAAACCTTTCCATCTTTTTCTACAGTTCCTGCGTGAAAAACGATTGATCCGTCGATGGCATCAAGACCGGTAATTTCTTTTCCCTTTTCGTAATCTTCAGGGTATCCGCCAGACACCAGCATTAAAGTTGCTGCAGCTTCTTTCTTCACCTTAAGCTCAATTTCGCTCAGTTTTCCTTCAGAAATTTTCTGAAACACCTCAACAAGATCAGACTCTACCCTGGGTAATACAACCTCTGTTTCGGGATCACCCATTCTTACATTGTATTCAATCACATAAGGCTCTTCTCCAACTTTAATAAGACCAATAAAAACGAAACCTTTATAGTCAATATCTTCGGCTTCAAGCCCGGCAATAGTCGGTTTTACAATTCTCTCTTCAACCTTCTGCATAAAGACCTCATCGGCAAAAGGAACAGGGGAAATTGCACCCATTCCGCCGGTATTTAGGCCTGTGTCTCCTTCGCCAATACGCTTATAATCCTTTGCTGTTGGCAGGATCTTATAATTTTTACCATCGGTAAGTACAAAAACACTGAGTTCAATCCCGTCAAGGAATTCTTCGATCACCACGGTATTTCCGGCAGATCCAAATTTATTTTGGGTGAGCATATTTTCCAGCTCATTCTGTGCTTCTTCAAGAGAATTCAGGATCAGGACACCTTTTCCGGCAGCAAGACCATCGGCTTTTAGCACGTACGGCGGCTTGAGGGTGGTAAGAAATTCCTTTCCGGCGGCAAGACTATCTTTAGTAAAGCTCTCATATGCCGCGGTAGGAATGTTGTGCATGGCCATAAACTCCTTGGCTCTCTCTTTACTTCCTTCCAGCAAAGCACCTCTTTTTGACGGACCAATTACCGCTACCTGCTTCAATTGCTCATCCTGCCTGAAAAAATCAACGATACCATTAACCAGGGGATCTTCTGGACCCACCACCATCATCTCAATTTTTTCCCTTAGCACCAGCTCTTTTACAGCTTCAAAATCATTGACACTCAAAGCTACATTTGTAGCTATAGCTGAGGTACCGGCGTTACCTGGCGCTATAAAGAGTTTATCGCAGTGACTGCTTTGAGATAGTAGATGTGCGAAAGTATGTTCGCGGCCTCCTGAACCAAGGATGAGAATATTCATAGGTGTGTGTTTTCTTTCTTGGCTCAAAAATAATTGTTTGTAAATTGAAGCGCTAACTAATTGGCGTAAAAAACAATTTTAATTTCAACTTTGAACTGGTTCAGCCTCTCCTTACAACTCAACCGTTTTCCCATAAAGAAGGCTAAAAAAGTCCTGGAAGAGATCCGGAATATTCCGGAGGAAGAATATAAAACCTATATCGGGGAAAGAAAAAGAGAAATTGTTGAACACCATTTAAAGCACAATCAATTTTACCGGGATTTCTTCGGAAGCAGCGAATTCAACACCTGGGAAGAGGTGCCGGTAATGCAGAAGAAAGACCTGCAACGGCCCCTTGAACAACGCTTCAGCAAAGGTTTTAACTCCGGGAACAGCTATGTGGGGAAGACTTCCGGCTCCAGCGGCCATCCTTTCATTTTTGCCAAAGACAAATTTTGCCACGCCCTCTCGTGGGCCGAATTTTACGACCGTTACCGCTGGTACAATATTGACCTCGACAAGTCTTTACAGGCCCGCTTCTACGGAATTCCCTTTGACCAGTATGGCTATTTCAAAGAACGGCTAAAAGATTACTTTGGCAGGAGATACCGGTTTCCCATTTTCAATCTCAATGATAAAAAAATGGAAGAATTCCTGCTGAAGTTTCAGAAAAGGCCTTTTGAATACATAAACGGCTACACCAGCTCTATTCTGCTCTTTGCTAAATTCCTTCAGAAAAAGAACCTCGTTCTAAAGAATATTTGTCCCAGCCTGAGGCTTTGTATTGTCACCAGTGAAATGTTGTTTGAGGAAGACAGGAAACTTATGGAAGAGACCTTTGGGGTACCAATTGTCAATGAATACGGCGCGAGTGAACTGGGGCTGCTGGCATTTCAGAATACCGCAGGGGAATTGATACTCAACAGTGAGACCCTCTTTGTGGAAATTCTGGACGAGACAGGCAAAGCCGTAGCCCCGGGCGAAGAGGGACGCATTATTATTACCTCGCTCTACAACAAAGCGCATCCTTTTATTCGATACGACATTGGCGACAGCGGCGCTCTTGCTGAAAACTCAGGTGTCAAAAAGGGCATTTTGAAGACACTTTTAGGAAGGACAAATGATGTTGCCGTTTTACCGAGTGGAAAAGTAGTACCCGGCCTGACTTTCTATTACGTCACCAAAACTGTGATTGAAAACAGCGGAAATATCAAAGAATTTTTTGTGCAGCAAACGGCTCCCGGCTCTTTTAAAGTGATTTATGTTTCTGAAGATGAATTAAAGCCGCCTCAAAAGAAAAAGATCGAAGCTGCTATGGAAACTTATCTCGAAAAAGGGTTAAACCTCAGCTTTGAACATAAACTGCTGCTCGACCGAAGCAAAAGAGGAAAGCTGAAGCAGTTTGAATCACTTGTGTAAGGAGACTTTCTGTTTCTGTTTCACAAAAAGTTGCTCCCACAGGAACAATACCATCCAAAAAAGGCTTTTTACAGCAGAATATTTGAGCACCTCCCTATAAACCTTATAGTTATACTGAAGCATCTCCGTTTTGTTTTGGGAAATTGAGCCTCTGCGTTCCCGGTAGATGGCGAGCGGTTCCTCAATTCCTTTGGCGCCACCTGCTTTTCTCACTGCTAACAGCCAAAGGCCCCAATCCTGTCTTTTCCTGATAAGCGGGCAATAGATCTTCCCCAGTGATCGGGCATCATAGATTCCAGTGAGGTTGCCAATATAATTTGCTTTCTTGAGCTTTGAAAAAGTGAGGGTTTTGAGTGCCTTTATTTGTTTGTTAATGCTTTCACCGTCTTCGTTCATGAGTTCATAGCTGCCATAGCAAACCCTTACTTGCTCCTCCTGCATTAGTTTAAGCTGCTTTTCCAGCTTTTGGGGCTTCCAGAGGTCGTCGGCATCCAGAAAGGAGATGAAATCTCCTGTAGCCGCTTTTATGCCAATATTTCGGGCGAAACCGGCTCCCTGGTTTGTGGGCAGTACATGCAGTTTAATGCGGTCATCTTCGGCTTTGAAACCTTCAGTAATTTTTGAGGTAGCATCATGCGAGGCGTCGTCAATCACCAGCAACTCCCAGTTAGAATGGGTTTGCTGCTGTACAGAGCGAATACTTTCAGCAATAAAACCGGCAGCGTTATAGGCCGGCATAATGACAGAAACCAAAGACTTTTTCATCATTTTCAGGTTTTAGCCATTATAAAAATTCCTGCGGAACAGCCAAAACATAAGGCCTCAAAAATGCTATTTTCGGATATGTTTTGAGAAGTCTTTATGTTCACTTCTATAGAGTTCTTCCTCACTAAGATCTTTAAAATATTCGTAGGTCTTTCTCATCCCTTCGCTACGTGAAACTTGGGGCTCCCAGCCCAGAACCTCCTTAGCTTTAGAAATATCGGGTTGCCGCTGCATGGGGTCATCTTCGGGCAGAGGTTTGTATATGATCTTTTGATCTGTTCCTGTCAACCTGATGATTTCTTCAGCAAAATCTTTAATTGTGATCTCATGAGGATTTCCAATATTCACGGGATAGGCATAGTCACTTAGCAACAGCCTGTATATTCCCTCTACCTGGTCATCTACATAGCAAAAAGACCTGGTTTGTGAACCATCTCCAAAAACGGTAAGGTCTTCCCCTCTCAAAGCCTGTCCGATAAATGCAGGGATCACACGCCCGTCGTTTAACCTCATTCTGGGCCCATAGGTATTAAAGATTCGCACTATCCTGGTTTCGAGTCCGTGAAAACGGTGATAGGCCATGGTAATAGATTCCTGAAATCTTTTAGCTTCATCATATACGCCGCGGGGGCCAATAGTGTTCACGTTGCCGTAGTATTCTTCGGTTTGAGGATGTACCAGCGGGTCTCCGTAAACTTCCGAAGTAGAAGCAATAAGGATCCTCGCCTTTTTCACCATGGCGAGCCCTAAAAGGTTATGAGTTCCCAAAGAGCCCACTTTTAGGGTTTGGATAGGGATCTTAAGGTAATCTATGGGACTGGCAGGAGATGCAAAATGCAAAATATAGTCCAGATCTCCCGGTACATGCACAAAAGTGGTCACATCATGATGGTAAAACTCAAAATTCTCCAGCTTAAAAAGGTGTTCTATATTTCTTTTGTCACCTGTGATAAGATTGTCCATTCCAATCACATGGTAACCTTCATTTATAAATTTATCACACAGGTGGGATCCCAGAAATCCTGCAGCCCCGGTGATGAGGATTCTTTTCTTCATTGGTTGGTTTTACCCTCGAAAGTAATAAAATTTAAGGGATACAGCTGTTCCTGAAGGTACAGCAGCAGCAGTTAATGTTGTATTTAAGAATAATTTAACCCAATTTAAGCAAAACTGAAACTAAGCATTGCCCGCAATATGAGTAAATTAGGCTAACAACAGAAAATTACCACCTATGAGAAATTTATTACGACACCTCAACACCAATGTAAGCGATGCCGAAAGAGGGGCTTCTTTCCTGGCAGGAGCCTATTTTCTTTATGATGCATTGGGAAAGGAAAAGAAAAGCGGCATTGAAGCTGTTATTGCCGGTTACCTGCTATACAGGGGGATCTCGGGAAATTGTTTTCTGTATAACGCCATTGGAAAAACCAAACCCGACAATCGCAGTCGTAATGTAAATATTCAGCTGAGTTTAGTAGTGGATAAACCCCGGGAAGAAGTCTATAACTTTTGGCGGAACCTTGAAAACCTTCCGCTGTTCATGGAGCACCTTGAAAGTGTGGAAAGTCTAAACGACAGTATTTCGGTTTGGGAAGCCCATTTACCGGGACATGTTGGTACGCTAAGGTGGAAAAGTGAAATTGTAAAGGAAAGACCTTTTGAACTGCTGGGCTGGCAATCTTTACCGGGTTCATCTATTGAAAATGCCGGAAAAGTAGAATTTCGCGATGCGGGGGAAGGAACAGAGCTACACATTGTGATCTCCTATCACGCCCCTGGTGGTATACCCGGAGAAAGTGCGGCCCGTCTTTTAAACCCTGTCTTTGAAGATATGGTTGAAGAGGATGTACGCCACTTTAAATGGTTTATTGAGAGAGATTACAACTTTTGATAGAGCTTCTTTAAGCTCTCCTTCCAGTGAAGAATAGGCAGGTCAAAGACCTGTTGTACCTTTTCTTTATTCAGTACACTGTAAGACGGCCTCACGGCTAATGTCTGGTAGTCATTGTTTTCAATCAACTCTGCATCGGAACCGGTTATCTCAAGAATTTCTTTAGCAAAGTCAAACCAGGTAGCCTCTCCCAGATTGCTGTAATGATATAATCCAAATTTTATCTTTTTTTCGGCGATGATATTCAGGATAAAAGTTGCCAGATCATGAGCATTAGTTGGTGTTCCTTTTTGGGAAGTTGTAATGTTTAATGTTTCGCCTGCCTGGGCCTTTTGTTTTATTGTGCTGAAAAAATTCTTTCCAATTTCCGAATACAGCCATGAAGTCCTGAAAATGAGATACCGGTTTATAGCCTCCTGAATGTACTGCTCACCCAGCAACTTTGATGCCCCGTAAACATTCAGGGGATCTGTGGCGTCTTCTTCAATATATGGAGAATCTTTCTTTCCATTAAAGACATAATCTGTAGAAATATGGATAAGGGTACAGCCGGTTTCCTCACAGTCTCTTGCCAAATTTCTCACACTTTCCGCATTAACTAGATAAGCCATTTCCTGCTCCTTCTCTGCCTGCTCCACGTTTGTGTAGGCAGCACAATTCATGCAGATGTCAAACTTTTCCCTGCGCATAAAGGCTCCCACAACTGCAAATTGTGAAAGATCGAGATCGCTGGAGGTTGTGAAAGTAAAATTGAGGTTCGGGTATTTGAGGGAAGCCTCTTTAAAGCATTTTCCCAACTGTCCTCCTGCACCGGTAATTAAAATCTTCATAGGCCCAATTCTTCAAAAGTTGGAAGATTAGCATCTTTTTCTGAAAGAATAAGTTTATCCTGGGGGAACTCCCAATCAATGTTGAAAGCAGGATCGTTGTAATAAACCCCAGCATCTGCTTCCTTATTAAAATACTGATCACATTTATATGCAAAAACCGACATTTCAGACAGCGTGAGAAAGCCGTGGGCAAAACCGGCAGGCACAAAGAGCTGATGGTGGTTTTCGTCGCTTAGAACTGCTTTAAATGACTTTTTGTATGTTGGAGAATCAGGGCGAAGGTCTACTACAACATCCAGTACCTTCCCCACCACTGTTCTCACCAATTTTGACTGCGCATATTTTCCCTTCTGAAAATGAAGGCCTCTCAAAACACCTTTTTTGGAAGATGATTGATTGTCCTGCACAAACTCCATTTCCAGGCCTGTTACCTCTTCAAATCTCCTTTGGCTGAAGCTTTCCAGAAACGTGCCGCGGTGATCGCGAAAAACTGTAGGTTTCAGCAAAAAACAATCTTTTAAAGGAGTCTGTTCAATTTCTAACATATTAATCTAATTGTAAAAGGTATTCACCGTACCCGCTTTTTAAAAGAGGCTGGGCCAGCTTATGCAGCTGCTGTTTATCTATATAGCCCATATTATAGGCGGTTTCTTCTATTGCCCCTATCTTCAATCCCTGTCGTTCTTCAATGACCTGCACAAATTGTGAAGCTTTCATCAGGGAATCAAAGGTGCCGGTATCGAGCCAGGCCGTACCTTTATCCAGAATGCTCACCTGTAACTTCCCTTTTTTGAGGTAATTGTTGTTCACGTCGGTGATCTCAAGTTCTGCCCTTCCTGAAGGTTTTATGCCCCTGGCGATCTCTACCACTTCATTATCGTAGAAATAAATTCCCGGAACCGCAAAATTTGACCTGGGAGAAACGGGTTTTTCTTCAATAGAAATTACTTTTCCTGTCTCGTCAAAATCAACAACCCCATAGCGATTTGGGTCATGCACGTGATAGGCGAAGATCATTCCGCCATTGGGATCACTATTGCTTTGCAGCAGTTTATCAAGTCCCGAACCATAAAAAATATTATCTCCCAGAATAAGAGCGACTTTATCATTACCAATAAAATCGGCTCCAATGATAAAGGCTTCGGCAAGTCCCCTCGGCTCATCCTGCACTGCGTATTGAAATTCGCATCCATACCGGCTTCCATCTCCCAACAGCTCCCTGAACAAAGGCAGATCTTTGGGAGTGGAAATTATGAGGATCTCCCTAATTCCTGCCATCATCAAAGTGGAGAGCGGATAATAGATCATAGGCTTATCATACACCGGCATTAACTGCTTGCTCACCGCAAGCGTTAAAGGGTGAAGTCTTGTTCCCGATCCTCCTGCCAGTATTATGCCTTTCATGCCCTGTATTTTTCCAGGTACCAACGTACCGTTTTTTCTATACCCGATTCAAAGTTCTCATCGGCTTTCCAACCCAGTTGTGATTCAAGTTTTGTAGCATCTATAGCATAACGCTGGTCGTGCCCCGGCCTGTCTTTCACAAAAGTGATTAGCTGGGTGTAACTTTCGCCGTTTTCACGAGGAACCAGTTTATCAAGAATTTCAGAAATCTTCTGGGCAATGTAAATGTTCTCCCGTTCATTGCGGCCACCAATATTATAAGTCTCTCCAAATTTGCCATTTTTGAGTACCAGGTTGATGCCTTTGCAATGATCTAAAACGTATAACCAGTCCCTCACATTCTTGCCGTCTCCATAAATGGGAATAGGTTCTTCTTTTAGGGCTGTTCGAATAATAGTAGGAATCAGTTTTTCATCGTGTTGATGAGGTCCGTAATTATTAGAGCAGTTGGTTGTTAAAACAGGCATTCCATAGGTATGGAAATAACTGCGAACCAAAAAATCTGAAGCTGCTTTTGAAGCCGAATACGGACTATTTGGCGCATACGGAGTTTCTTCTGTAAACAATCCTTCAGCTCCCAATGTGCCATAGACCTCATCGGTTGATACGTGAAGGAATTTAGCGTCGCTGTACTCTTCCTTCAGTTCAAATGGGCCATCCATCCAAAGATTATAGGCAGTTTGCAAAAGGTTGAAGGTTCCATTGATGTTTGTTTCAACGAAGGCCGCAGGATTCAGAATAGAATTATCTACATGAGATTCGGCTGCAAAATTTATCACCCTCGAAAAATGGTATTTTTCGAAGAGATTTTTTACCAGCTCCTTGTCTCTAATATCCCCTTTTACGAAAGTATAATTCTCCTGCCCGTCTACTTCCAGGTTGTCGAGACTTCCGGCATAGGTGAGCAGATCTAGGTTGACTATGTGAGTATCTTTATCCTGAATAAAAAGATTGATATAATTGGAACCTATAAAACCGGCTCCACCTGTAACCAGAGTGTATTGTTTATCGTTCATTTATGCTTTCTCTTTTTTAGGTTCTTTCTCTTTTTCGGATACCTTCGGAACTTCGAAAATTTGTTCCAGTATTTTTTCAGTAATAAGATAGGTCGGTTTTACGCCGGTAGTTCCAAGTCCGCCTGAAGCCAAAGTACTTCCTGTTTCCAGCGGGTTATCTGATGCATAATAAGCATATCTTACCTTAACATCTTCACTGATGTTTTTTCTTAACCTTGCCGCAGCCTGTACAGCCTTTTGGTAATGCGCACCTTCCATCTCCAGCCCCACTACGTTCCATGTAGATTCGTGGAAAAACTTTAGGATGTCTTTGTTTTGAAGGGAAGTTCCTAAAACAGTGATCATAGAACCATCGCACACGTGGATTCCTTGCCCTTCAAGGTCTTCTTTGGAAAGTTCATTGTGAAAAGGATAATTATCAGCTGTACCTTCAAAAAGGTGTGCGGTTGGGATCATGATATCACCCTTACCCCCTACAAGAATTCCGGCTTTCCCCATGATAGAGATTGAGGCTACATTCAGGTGAATATTACCGTGTTCGGACTGGTAAGGCTTCAGCATTTCATCCATGGTTTCGTAAGCCTGCTCTCCAAAAGCGTAATCCATAACCATGATCACCGGCTTATCTTCATCCTTTACCTTACTACCATTCTTGAATTTTGGATCTACCAACGACATCCTGGCGCTATCAAAAACCTGTACATCAATGTTGGCACCACTGGTATCTTCAATAAAGACCATTCCTTCAGCAACAGCATTTTTCATCACTTTCATTCTTAGCTGCCCATTGGCATTGTTACTAAGATCTTCATAGATTCCGAAGAGGGATTTTTTCTTGAGCTCAGGTTTTAAAGCTTCCGAAGCATAAAGCGTATTCATCACGCTGTGCATGTTTGCACTTATAATGTGCAAAGGACGGTTCATCAGGTTTTTCTCCAGGAGAACTTCCTTTACCTTATTTGCCCAAATTTCCCCGTGAATGTGATGTCCCAGGCGTTCTCTAAGCACAGGGCTAAAGGTCACGATACGTTTGTTGTTGTTGAGCATTTCATCTAACGCCAGTTTCCCCAGGTAATAAATGATATGCAAAAATCTCTCGGGACTGGTTGAGGTGCTAAAAAGGGGATAAATAGTGGTCACTTCCCTAAAGGTACGGCCAAGAATATTAGCCGTGTGAGTAAGTGCAACTTCACGCTGCGCCTGGGTTAAAGGTTCCTTTTGAGTCACCGCAACCTCCAGCTTTTGCCAGTCACGCGATACTTCTCCTTCTTCATCAATAAGCACCCGTCTCATGATCTTGTGAGATTCGATAAAAAGGAAAGTGAGGTGAGTAAGAATATCATAAATTTCTGAACGCCCGCGGGTGATCTCAATATTCATTTGCTCCTCATCGATCCTGTAGCAGTTTCTGCGCCTTTTTGGAGGAACGATAGGTTTAAAGTGAGAATTACCGTAACCTTCATCGCTGGTGAGGTTGATGAAGCGACATTCTTCAAGGCCAAGCGGAAGCCTGTCCATGACGTACAGAAGTCCGTTAAGCTCAACTTTTTCTTCGGCTACAGAGCCATATATTTCGGGACGAAGAATTAAAAGAGCTTCGCGCAGGGTTTCCCCCGAAACTCCCATGGGCTTATAGAACCCCCTGTTAAAGAGGTGACGCATAGTAATATACATGCGTTCTATAGCGTTGGAGCTTTCCTGTGCTCTTGTACGTCCCTGTAATTTTAAATTACCCATAATTTATTTGCTGTTTTTTATATTTTCCAAAACTTCGGCAATCTTACGATCGTTAGATAGTCTTGGTAGTTTGTTTTGCCCGCCCAGTTTTCCAATGGACTTCATATAATGCTGAAAGCCATTTGTGGGAACGGGGTTGATTTTTAATTGCTGAAGGATCTTGCCTTCTATCAAATCCAGATAATAGGAGTTTTGCTGCTGAAGAGATTTATCTAATGCTACTGCAAAAGTACCTAAATCTTTGGGTTCTTCCTCAAATTCAATAAACCATTCGTGGTACGGCAGTTGATCTCCTTCGGGAGTGATTTGTGGTGCCACGGTGAACTCGGTGATCTGGATACCTGTGCCTGCCGTGGCTTCCTGCATGGCCTGCTCCACTTCCTTGGCAATAACGTGCTCTCCAAAAGCCGAAATAAAATGCTTAATCCTCCCTGAAACTATCACCCTGTAAGGCGCGAGAGAGGTGAACTGAATGGTATCACCCAGATTGTACGCCCACAACCCTGCAGTAGTAGAAATGATCATCACGTAGTTAATTCCCAGCTCCACTTCCCCAATGGTATATCGCCGCGGATTTTCAGAATAGAATTCATCAGCCTTAATAAACTCATAGAAGATGCCTGAATCAAGTAGTAGTAACATACCTTTTTCATCCTGCCTGTCCTGATATGCAAAAAAGCCTTCTGAAGCAGGAAAAAGTTCAATACTGTCCACCCTTCGGCCAATCAGACTTTCAAATTTTGCACGGTAAGGTTCAAAGTTGACACCGCCGTAAATGAAAAGGTTGAAATTAGGGAAGATATCTCCCACCTTCTTTCCTGTGCGTGCCTGTAGTCTTTCAAAATACATTTGTACCCAGGAAGGAATCCCGCTAATAACGGTCATATCTTCCTTTACAGTTTCACCTACTATAGCTTCCACCTTTGTTTCCCAGTCTTCAATAGTATTTGTCTCCCAGGAAGGCATTCTGTTGCGTTGCAGGTAACCTGGAACATAATGTGCTGCAATTCCGGAGAGCCTGCCCAGTTTCACACCGTTTTTCTCATCAAGTTCGGGGCTCCCCTGGAGAAAGATCATTTTTCCATCTACAAAATCGGCTTTCCCGGTATCATTGATGTAGCACAAAATGGCATTTCGTGCTGCATCTATATGTGTGGGCATAGATTCTTTAGTCAACGGAATATATTTCGCCCCACTGGTAGTACCCGAGGTCTTGGCAAAGTAGATAGGTTTGCCCGGCCAAAGAATATCTTTCTCGCCCGCAACCACCTTTTCTACATAAGGTTTTAGCTCTTCATAATCTCTTACAGGCACACGAGCGGCATACTCGCGGTAGCTGGAGATGTTCTTAAATCCGTGATCTTTTCCAAATTCGGTATCCGCCGCCTTTTTTAAGAGCTGCTCAAAAACCCTTTTTTGGGTCTCTACTGGTTTAGTTGCCCAGGAATTGATTTGGCGCCGAATGTAAGCTGCGAATATTTTAGCTGCAATTGATTTTACTGACATACCTTTTATTCAAAATCTATAAAATCTGTGGGGTTTACAGGGCGTCCTTCGCTCCAGAGTTCAAAATGCAGGTGCGGGCCGGTAGAATACTCACCCGTAGAACCTGCTGTTGCCACCACTTCTCCTTTAAGCACCCTGTCTCCCTGCTCTTTAGTGAGTGAAGAGTTGTGTTTGTAAATAGAGATAAGACCATAGCTGTGTTCTATAATAATGACGTTCCCTGTCTCTGCAGTCCATCCCGAAAAAATGACAGTACCATCGGCTACAGCTTTTACAGGAGCGTTATGTGACGCTACAATGTCTACCCCAAAATGTTTATCCTTAATATTATATCCTTCTGAAAAAGGCCCTTTTAGAGGCGGAAATAATGCGTAGTTGGCACGGCTGGTAGCGGTCTCAAGAAAATTATACTTGTCTTCCTGCACTACTGTTTCCCGGAGCAGGCTATCTTCCTTTGAAGGTTTTAAGTCTACCTCATCTGCGCTTAACCGGTGAGCTTCCATTAGCGAATCTCTGTTGAACTCCGCAGGTTTAACATCTCCAGAGAGTACGCGTTTTATAGATGCCAGGTATTGGTTATTTAATTCCACCACAGTCTGGAGGGAATCAGTTTTATAGGCAAGATGCAAAGCTCTTTGTTGCAGTTCGGTTGACGAATACCCTGGAATGTACTCTCTTAGCCCGGTAAAGGCAATAAGCACTGTTGTGCCCGCAATTAGCAGAATTGCTGAAAGGGTTGCTACCACAAACACATTAAGGCGGGTAAGTTTAAAAGACAGTTTTTCTTCAAAAGTGTCTTCATTGAGAATAACAAGCCGGTATTTATGCAGGAGCTTTTGCCTGAAATTTCTTTTATGTTCGGTGTTCTTTGTCATATTTAATGCCTTAGGCAAAGATATATAAAGATATTTACAGAGGTTTTATACCCTCATAAACAAATGGATTAAAGTTTTATTACTAACTTTGCAACATTAAATTGATTATTATGAGTGCAGTTTTTATACCATTGCAGATTGGAGCACCACAAATCATATTAATTGTGATCGTTGTGTTGTTGTTGTTTGGAGGAAGAAAGATCCCTGAACTGATGAGAGGATTGGGTAGCGGAATTAAAGAATTTAAAGACGCTTCAAAAGATGATACTCCTGCCAGCAAACCCGAAGAGGACAAAAAGAGATTATAATTTTTCTTTCAATAGAATAAAAAACCCAACTTACGTTGGGTTTTTTATTTTCTACCTTATTGGTTATTTTATCTCTGCCGATTTGAGGATGGCCTCAAGCTCCATCATATTTTCCCTCTTTTGGGCCGATGGTGAAAACGCAAATCCTTCTAAAATTACGTACCTGTCATTTTCTTCATCCAGAACAGCGTAATTAATAAAAGGGCCTCCCATAAAATCTCCTTTTACTTCCCAGATCCCTTTAGACTCCCACGCAAATTTTCCGTCAATTTGAGATTCAAAAAGATAGGGAGCATATGCCGACTCAGTTACCATGTAACTATTATCCACTCTTCCAGGGATATGTACTTTTCCTATAGAATCACGCATCTCAATAATGTTGCCCACTATGTTGGTATCTTTCTCGATTACATGCCTGGGAACTTCATACACGAGAATTTCCATACTGCCGGTAGGAATATCTTTTCTGATCCAGAAAAAATCATCAGTTTCCTTGGCATAACGGTATGCCGTTGGGAATTTTAAAGAAACACCAAGCTGCTCTTCAAGCTTTTCATCACTTTTAAGGGATTTCTTGATGCGGCGCTGCTGCTCGGCAAGTTCTGTTTTTTTAAAGGTTGAAATGATCTTTTCAGCATTTTCTTCAATTAGGGAAATGATTTGCTCATTATTCTCCCCCGTGATAAGGATGCCTTTTTGTGGCCTTGCATAGGCGTCATCGGCCATTTTTATTGCAGGCTCCTGCCCTTTCTGAATATGTAAAAATATCCTGTTTTTCCTCGCAAAGCCCTGGTAAGCTTCAGGTGGCATCTGGCTTAAGGAGAATAATGGCTCTTCTTGCGGCAACCCATCTACCGGGGCAGCAAGATAACGCCGTACAGCCTCTCCAACCTCACCCGTCCACAGGTCGTTTTCCATGACCACTGTGAGATTGTTGATCTTTCCGGAGGAACTGGCAATCACTACAGGATCTTCTTTACCATTACCACATCCGGTTAAAACAAAAAGAACGGAAAAAAAAGCGAAAAAATTTTTCATAGATCGAATTTAAGCGGGACTACTACCCGTCTGAGAGTTTTAATTTCATTCCGGGTTTCAACCGGTTGCTGTTCATATTATTCAGGCTCTTTATTTGTTTTACAGTAACCCCAGGAAATTTCTTTGAAATGCTCCAAAGAGAATCCCCGTGTTTTACAGTATATATTCTGGAGGAAGAGGAATTTTCGGCTGTAGCCGAATTTTTCCGTGGGTAAATAAGCAGTCTTTGGCCTATTCTAAGGTTATTGCTCCTTAAGTTGTTCCACTGCTTGATCTGGCTTACCCCTACCCCGTATCTCTCGGCAATCTTCCCGAGGTAATCACCCCGTCGCACCCGGTATCTCACTGTAGATTCGGGTTGAATGAGTTGTGGTAGTGCTTCTTCTTTCTTTTCTTCAAGCGCCTGTGTATAGCCATAGATTGCTTCCTCATTGTTCACAAAAAGTCCGGTCCTGTTTCTGGGCAGGCGCAGGCTGTATTTCTCATCTTCCACAAAGGGAATAACATCAAGTTTATAACTTGGATTGAGGAACTGCAACATTTCCTTTTCCACCCCTGTCACCTGGGAAATCTGCTCAAAAGTGAGCATTTTCCGGGGGTGAATAGTATCGGTCTCAAAATAGGTGGTTCTTGGGTGAGGAGGCTGAAAACCATGTTCTTCGGCATATTCAAAAATATACATAGTGGCCAGAAAAGCGGGCACATACCCTGCTGTTTCACGTGGAAGATAAGGCCGAAGATTCCAGTAATTGGTAGAACCTCCACTACGCCTGATGGCCTTGGATACATTTCCCGGCCCTGAATTATAGGAAGCCAGAACCAGATCCCAGTCTTCAAAAACCCGGTAAAGTGTGGAAAGATATTCAGCAGCAGCTTCGGTGGACATAATTGGGTCCATTCGCTCATCTACATAGGAGCTCACATCAAGCCCGTGCATTTTTCCTGTTGCGAACATAAACTGCCACAGCCCTGTTGCACCCACGCGTGATCTCGCACGAGGATTAAGGGCAGATTCAACAATGGCCAGATATTTAATTTCCAGCGGGATATTGTACAGGTCCAGCTTCTGCTCAAAAAGGGGAAAATAATAGGTGCTTAAAGCCATTAACCGCTCCATTCCCTTCTTATTTCTCTTGAGGTATGATTTTATCACATTCTCAAGCAAAGGGTTGTATTCAACGTTAAAAGGGGTTTTAGCATTTAGCTTTTGCAGCCTTAACTTTAAAGTATCGGTGGGAAGATCATCAAAAACTACTTCATTGTATTCCTGGTTTAGAAGAGAATCTTTCAAATCCATATATAAACTGGATTCGAACAACTCCTGCTGCCATAGAGAATCTATAGTGGCTGCTCCGGGGTCGTCTAAAAGGGCAAATATAAGAGAGTCTTTGATGATCTTATGCACCGGTACCTTATTGGCAAGGTCTACATCATCACTATCTAGTAAAAGGAAGAAGTCCTGTTCGGGAAGCCTTATGGTATCGCCCGTTTCTTTGTTCTCCTGTCCATCCACATCCTTTTTCCCTTCTTTTTTGTCCTGGGCAAAAGCAGCTACAGACATGAGTAGCATTAAAAATGGCAAAATTTGTTTCATCCTAAAGTCATTTCTCAAAAAAACAGTACTTTTTTCCTTCAATTATCGTACCTCTTTATTTTTTTAACGCTTCAATTCCCGGTAAACTTTTTCCTTCCAGCATTTCTAGCATGGCTCCACCACCGGTAGAAACGTAGCTTACCTGGTCTTCAAGACCAAATTGTTTCACTGCAGCAACAGAGTCACCTCCACCTACAAGTGAGAAAGCTCCTTTCCTGGTAGCTGCGGCAATATGCTCACCCACAGCAATAGTTCCTTTTGCAAATGGCTGCATTTCAAAAACTCCCATTGGGCCGTTCCACAAGATAGTTTTAGACTCCTCAAGAACCTCTCCGTACTTCTTCACTGTGTCAGGGCCTATGTCAAGTCCCATCCATCCATCAGGAATTTCATCAACCGAAACTATTTTGGTATCGGCTTCTTCCGAAAAAGAATCGGCTATTACCGCATCAACAGGTAAATGGATTTTCACTCCCTTTTCTTCAGCTTTTCTAAGGATCTCCAGCGCCAGTTCAAGCTTGTCATTCTCAACCAAAGAATCTCCAATAGTACCACCCTTTGCTTTGGTGAAAGTATAAGTCATTCCGCCGCCAATAATCAGGTGGTCAATTTTGTCGAGTATATTTTCAATAACTGTGATCTTGGTAGATACTTTGGCTCCACCCAAAACTGCAGTTACAGGCTTTTCTGAACTACCCAATACCTTTTCAAGACTGTCTATCTCCTTACCCAGCAGGGCACCAACACATTTATCTTCAAAATAATTAGCCACGATAGTAGTAGAAGCGTGAGCACGGTGTGCTGTTCCAAAGGCATCATTTACATAAATGTCTCCAAGGGTAGATAATTTCTTAGCGAATTCTTCGTCTCCCTTTTCTTCTTCAGCATGAAATCTAAGGTTCTCCAGTAGCAGTACTTCTCCCGGTTTAAGATCTTTTGCAGCCTGCTGTGCCTTTTCGCCTACACATTCATCTACAAACTTCACCTCTACACCAAGAATTTCTGAAACTTTCTTCACAATGTGCTGCAGGGAATTCTTTTTATCAACACCATTTGGACGACCAAGGTGAGACATTAGAATGGCGCTGCCGCCATCTTTCAAAATTTTATCTACGGTTGGTTTTGCACCTTCAATACGACTGGTGTCACCAACTTCCTGTTGCTCGTTAAGTGGAACGTTGAAATCGACCCTTATCAGGGCTTTTTTATCCTTAAAATTATAATCATTAATGGTTTTCATACAGCTGATTTTAGCTTAAATTAAATAATTCTCTAAGATATAAAAGTGTGAAGAAATTATATCTTTGCTTATGCTATTTTCTGAAGTTTTAGGCCTTCCACACATAAAGAATCACCTCACCACAACGGTAGATAACAACCGGATTCCTCATGCCCAGTTATTTGTAGGTGCTTCGGGGAGTGGAACTCTCCCCATGGCCATTGCCTATGCACAATACATATTGTGCCAAAACACCGGTGCCGAGAATAATACCGGAAATGAATCCTGTAACCTGAAAATGAACAGGCTGGCACATCCCGATCTCCATTTTGCCTACCCCGTAGCCAACAATGACAAGGTAAAGAAAAATGCTGTTTCTTCTCATTTTACAGAAGAATGGCGGCAATTTGTACAACAGGAACCCTTCGGAAACCTTTTTGACTGGTACCAGAAGCTGGGAATTGAGAATAAACAGGGAAAAATAGGCGTAGATGAGGCGCAGGATATCGTAAAATCACTCTCGCTTAAATCATATGAAGGTGGCTATAAGGTCATGATCATATGGATGGCCGAGAAGATGAATGACAGTTGTGCCAACAAACTGCTGAAGCTTATAGAAGAACCGCCTCAAAAAACTCTTTTTCTGCTTATTACTGAAGAAGAAGAGAGCATCATCCAAACTATTAGGTCCCGATGTCAAATTTTGCATTTTCCACCTCTTAATGAAGCAGTTATTGCCGAAGGTCTTGTACAAAGGGAACAGTGTGATCGTGCTAAAGCATTGACTATTTCTCACAGGGCTAATGGAAATTACAATAACGCCCTTCACATACTCAAACAGCATTCGGGTGACGAACAGTTTGAAGAGTGGTTCATATCGTGGGTGAGAACTGCTTTTAAAGCCAAGGGAGACAAAACTGCCCTCGCCGATCTACTCGCCTGGAGCGAAATGATAGCAGGAACAGGAAGGGAAGTGCAAAAGAAATTCCTTATCTTTTGTATGGATTTCTTCAGGCAGGCGCTCATGTACAATTATAAAGCAAAAGATCTCGTTTTTATGGAACCGCAAACCAGCGGATTCAAATTAGAGAAATTTGCTCCTTTCATCACCGGAAACAACATTACAGGGATCTCAAAAGAACTCGAGGATGCCATGTACCACATAGAAAGAAACGGAAATGCCAAGATCATCCTCACCGACCTTTCTATAAAACTCACCCGACTCATTCATAAAAACTAGTTTATTATGGACAATTTCATCCCGAACATCCCGGTATATTTGATACTTATCTTTACCATCATCACCTTTTTACAATCGGGTCTTGATAAATTGTTCAACTGGAGTGGCAATTATGAATGGCTTACCGGGCACTTTAAAGGTACATTTATGGGAGGTATGGTTTCCCTGCTACTGGGCATCATCCTGGTCCTGGAAATTATCGTAGGCTTCGCAGCCTTAGCAGGAATCTTTACTTTGTATGCAAATAACGACCCCAGTCTTGCCTTATGGGCCTTCAGTCTTGCCGCAATCACGCTATTAATGCTCTTATTCGGCCAACGGGTGGCAAACGATTATGCAGGCGCCTTTACAATTGTGGGATACTTTATGGTCATAATCTTCGGAATTTTTCTCATTACTGCATAAAAAAAGGGCTCCACGTGGAACCCTTTTTAAATATTACAACAAGAGGTTTATTGGGTAACTACAGCATCTTGCTCTGTTACTCCCCTGTTTTCGTTAAGTTCTTTAAGGATCTCCTGAGTGATATCAAGCCCTTCCTCGGCATACATAATATTAGCCGATTCGTTTGATCCAAAGATGTAAGTATAATCATTTTCTTCACCATATACCTTTACAAAATCTTTCACCTTGGTAATAAGTGAATCAATAACCTGATCTCCTTCCTGTCTTAGCTGCCCACTTCTCATTTGCTGTTGCTGCTGAAGCATTTGCTGCTTTCTCATCAACTCATCCTGCGCAGCCTGTCTTTCGGCTTCAGACATGGTTGCTGCGTTATCTCTAAACGCCATAACTTCCTGCTGAAATCCTTGTGCAGCCGAATCAAGTTCTCTTTTTAAACTTTCAGACCTCTGGCTAAAATCGGCTTCCACCTCTTTCATTTCTGAATACTCCTGAATTAGAACAGTAGTATCAACATAAGCAGTTTTCTGGTTATTACAGCTGGTAAATATAGCCCCCATTGAAAGGACCAAAAATAATTTTTTCATTTTTAAGATTGTTTAGTTTCGCAGCAAAAGTAAGAAAGCATTTCCATTCCTTACTGAAAAAGCCAAAATTCTGATGCGATAAGGAAATTTAATAATATCTGAAGTTAAAATTTAAAAAAACTATTAAAAAAGGCTTTTTAAAGAGGCGAAAATAAGCTTCATCTTTAAAAATACAATCGCAACACCTCCTCTACTAAAAAAGTCGCTTAAATCGCTTTAAAATGCATTTTAGTTGTTTTTTCTGAAGAAGTAGGCCACTGAAGAATAGTTTCCAGAAGATTTAGCTTTAAAATTTGAAATTGCGCCCTTCCAAACCGCTTTTAGCATATTTGAAGCACCTGAAGCATATTTTTCTGAAAGTAGGCTTACATAAAACGAATCGAAAAAAAGCCCTTTTTGAGAGGTAAGTAAAAAACCTGATGAATTAAAAATCTTCTCTATTGCTGAAGGTGAGAAATGGTAAAGATGCCTTGGCACATCATAAGCCGCCCAGTGCTCTTTATATTTCTGCGCATCGTCACTTTTAAAATTCGGTACTGCGATTACAAGAAGTCCGTCGGGTTTTAATAATCGATATAACTCCTCAATCTGCTCTTCAAGATTAGGCACATGCTCCAGGACATGCCACAGGGTAATTACATCAAAACTACCTGAAGAAAATTCGCGGGTTTTTTCTTCCAGCTCCACTCCTTTTTTTGAAGCCAGAGCCCGTGCTCCAGAATTTGGTTCTGCTCCAAAAACTTTCCATCCCCTTTTTTTTGCAGCCAAAAGAAAATCTCCCGTCCCCGCACCAACATCAAGAATTTTTACCGTGCCCGTTTTCTCCTGTGCTATCCAGTTTAATTTCCTGGAGAGCATCAGGTTTTTTACCCGCTGGTAAATCTTATCAAAAAATCCCTTTTTTGAATCGGTATGGGAGATGTAAGATTCGCTTTTATAATAATCGGGCAAACGCTCTAAATTTGGCTGTGGAAAGGTGGCCAAAAGATCCAGGCCTTTTGCCTTCCTCAACTCAAAAAATTCTCCGCTTACAGTATGATCTTTACATACAAGTACAGGTTGTTCAGAAAATTCGAGTGGTAACATTGAATGAATTTAGAAGATGTTCCACGTGGAACGATTAATTTTATCGACCCATGTATACCAGTAAAACAGAAATATCATTCGGGCTCACCCCACTAATTCTTGAAGCCTGTGACACCGATGTTGGCTTCACCTTCTTCAGCTTTTCACGTGCTTCATAAGACATAGATTTGATCCTGGAGTAATCAAAGTCATTAGGAATTTTAATCCCTTCGAGCCTGTGAAGTTTATCTGCATTGTTCTTCTCCTTCTCAATATACCCCGAATATTTCACCTGAATTTCGGTTTGCTCAAGTACTTCCTCATTCAGGTCATTTTCCTGAATATACTCCTCTACTCCACTAAAAGTTCGGATATTCTGCATGTCAATATTCGGCCTGGAGAAAACTTTAAAGATCTTATCGCTTTGCTTCATGGGAGCCGAATTATTATTCTCAAGCACCACATTTGCTTCTTCAGGAGCAACACTGGTTTCCTTCAGAAATTCAACAAAAGCATAAGATTTGGATTTCTTCTCCTCCATCTTCCGCAATCTTTTTTCAGAAGCAAGACCAATATCAAACGACTTTTCTGTAAGCCTGAAATCTGCATTATCCTGTCTCAACAGCGTACGATATTCGGCTCTTGAAGTAAACATTCTATAGGGCTCTTCTGTTCCTTTTGTGATAAGATCATCAATAAGAACTCCAATATAAGCTTCGCTGCGTTGCAGGATAAACTCTTCTTTTTCCTGCACTTTTAAAGCCGCATTAATACCTGCCATCAAGCCCTGAGATCCGGCTTCTTCATAACCTGTAGTTCCATTGATTTGTCCGGCGAAATAAAGTCCGCTAACCAGTTTGGTTTCCAGGGTATGTTTTAACTGCGTGGGCGGGAAATAATCGTATTCGATAGCATAACCCGGTCTAAAGAATTTCACATTTTCAAATCCGGCGACCGAACGCAAAGCTTTAAACTGCACATCTTCGGGTAGCGAAGTAGAAAATCCGTTGATATACATTTCTACCGTATTCCAACCTTCAGGTTCTATAAAAAGCTGATGCCTGTCTTTATCAGCAAAACGATTGATCTTATCTTCAATTGAAGGACAGTATCGCGGACCAATGCTTTTAATTCGACCGTTAAACATTGGGGAACGATCAAAGCCTTCCTTTAAAAGATTATGCACCTCGGGAGAGGTGTAAGACATGTAACAGGATCTCTGTTTTGTGAGAGGTTTTGTTTCGTCAAGGTAAGAGAATTTAGCAGGTACATCATCGCCAGGCTGCTCAGTCATTTTTGAATAATCTAAAGATCTTCCATCAACACGTGGAGGTGTTCCGGTTTTCATTCTTCCGGCCTCAAAACCCAGCTGAACCAATTCTTCGGTAATTCCGGTAGCAGCTCTTTCCCCTGCTCTTCCTCCTCCAAATTGTTTTTCACCAATATGAATAAGACCGTTTAAAAAAGTACCGTTTGTAAGAATAACACTCTTCGCTTTAATCACTATTCCTAAAGAGGTTTTTACACCCACTACTTTATCACCTTCAATGATAAGCCCAGAAACCATTTCCTGATAGAAATCGAGATTAGCTGTTGCTTCCAGCCTAAGTCGCCAATGTTCGGCAAACATCATCCGGTCGCTTTGCACCCGCGGACTCCACATAGCAGGTCCTTTAGATTTATTGAGCATCTTAAACTGAATGGCACTGGTATCACTCACCAATCCGCTATAGCCACCAAGTGCATCAATTTCCCGAACTATTTGACCTTTTGCAATCCCACCCATTGCAGGATTACAACTCATTTGTGCGATGTTTTGCAGGTTCATGGTCACTAAAAGTGTGCTGCAATCCATATTGGCTGCGGCCGCTGCGGCCTCACTTCCGGCATGACCGGCTCCTACAACAATAACATCATATCTTTCCTGAAACATAAATTCTTCTCTATTGTTCCACGTGGAACATTTGCATTTTTTCCTCTTCTTTTCGTCGCATTAACTGCGCTTCATCCTGAGATTTATCCTTGTATCCGCACAGGTGCAGTATACCGTGAATAATTACTCTTTGAAGCTCCTCGCTGAAAGCAACATTATATTCTGCTGCATTCTCCTCTACCCTTTGAGTGCTTATAAAAATATCACCATTGAGAATGTTCCCAACAGAAGTGTCAAAACTAATAATGTCGGTGAAAGTATCATGATCGAGATACTGCTGGTTTATGTCGAGCAGGTAGTCATCATCACAGAAAATAAAACTGATCTCTCCAGTCTTTTTCCCTTCTGATGCAATCACTCTTTTGATCCAATTCTCGTGGTCTGAAATCCCCTTCAGTTCGAAGGTGTTTTCAGAATAAAAATTAATTATCTCGTCGTTCAAAATATTCTTTTACTTTCAGTTTATAAACGGGGCGCAAAGGTAAGCTTTGTCGGTTTAAAATTTCAGTCGCATTAAAATATTCTTTGGCCCTTTCCCTTAGCGCCTTAGTCTCATTAATAAGCTCATCCTTACCAGTGGTAGATTCCCTTTCGGGTTTCTTATTCTGCTGAAGTTTTGCACGTTCCAATTGCTGCAATTTATGTTCCAATTGCTGCATTCTTTGTAAAATATCTTCACTAAAACCTTTTTCCAAAAGCTGCTTCTCAATTTGCTCCATCTCTTTTTTTACTGAGTTTCCGGCTCCCTTATTTCCTTCTTTTCTCAACTGTTCTTCCAGTGCCTTTCTAAGCATTTGCTGCTCCTTAAAGATCCTGAACAATTCTCCACCTTCTTCTTCACCACCTTCCCCTTGCTTCCCGGTTTTCTTCTCTTTCCCTTTCTCAAGCTGTTCATTCATTTCACCATTGAGTTGTTTCTGCTTCTGTATAATATCCTGAAGCTGCTCTCCCTGCCCTTCTCCATTTGAAGGGGAAGACTGCAGCATATCTTCCATATTCCTCAAAATATCGCTTAATAAATAGGCCAGATCGTTAGCTCCGGTAACCACGTACTGCTGACTGCTCAATCCTCTTCTTATATCATTTTGGGCAAGCCTGTCCAGGGTTTGATCAAGACTGTAATCTACATCAATAAGTTTTTTGGTAATAGGTTCGCTAATCATCTCATTACGCAAAGCCAAGGCATATAAACTATCATCAACATGTTTAAAATTTTCCCTGAGTAAATCCTGCCGCCGTATTCTCCCGGGAAAAGAAGCATTGTCCATGCCCGCTTTTTTGAAATCTTCCATAAGGTCTTCCTGGCCAAAAGAAAAAGTAACCAGGTTATCAAGGATCTGCCTTAGCATGGCAACATCTTCCTGCATTTGCTGCATCTGTCCCTGCTGCATTTGTTGCTGCATCTTTTGGCTCATTTGTCGCAGTTGCTCTGCAGCCTTTTTCTGTTCCTTTTTCGCCGCTCCCTTATCCTGTTTTTCAAGTGCCTCTTCCGCCTTTTTCTGGGTCTCTTTTACATCCTCCTGCTCCTCCTTATTCTCGGGTAATTCCAGCGGCTTTTTCAAATCCTGGTTCTCCTTTTGTAACTGCGACATTTCCTCGAACAGTTCTTGTGTTTCTTTTGAAAGCGAATCCTGTGCAGCTTTATTATTCCCGTTCTCCTTTTGCGACAACGCCTCCTGCTCTGTAGCCAGTTCATCTAACTCCTCGGCGATACGTGCCGATTTTTCCTGCACGTAATATTTCTTCGTTAATTCAAGTAACTGTTCAAGACTGCGTTCCTGGTTCCGGGAATTTTTTGACAGCTCCTCCAGTTTCTCCTGTAAACCTTCCTTCTGGATCTTTTCTGAATACTTCTCCAGTTCCTCCAGCAATTCCTCATTCTTTTCAAGCTCCTCTTTCCTGTTTGAAAGACGTTCCTCAAGTTCTTCTTTAAGGTTCTCATTTTGCGGAGCAACTTCTTCCTGAAGATTTCTTTTAAGTTTTTCGGTAAAATTTTCCATCAGGCGGTTCTGCTGTTTTTGCCTTTCCAGGAAATTCTCGAGCTTTTGCCGGTCATTGTAATTTAGCTCCTGCTTTTCTTTTTCAAGCCGCGACAACTCATTTAATTCTTTTTCTGAAAGCTTCATCTTCTCAAGCGAACCATCTATTCCCTCAATAGCCTCTCGTTGTTCCTGAAGTCTTTCCTGCTTTTCTTCACTGTCAGTTTTCTTACGATAGCTAAAAAGTCGGCTTTTTGTGCTTTTATAGCCATTAAGTACATCATTATCAACTACTTCGAAGTAAAATTGATAAGATTTACCCTCTTCAAGATCCAGAGTATCAGGAAATACACTAACAAACTCTCCCACATTTCCCTTACCGTGAGGAAGCCGCAGCTTTTTTGCCATTTTTGGCACCTCTGTTTCCTGAATAACCATGTTCACTTCGGAAATACCGTAATCATCAGAGAATTTTCCGAAGAAATATTGCAGATCGGGATTTAGAGAATCAATTTGATGTTCCAGCTGAAGTTGCGGAAATTCATCCTTTACACTTTCAATTTCATAAGCAAGTTTCTCAAAATTCTGAACCTGCGCATTCGAAGTACTTATATTGTAGTCAACAGAATTTCGTATTTGCTTTTGCAACTGAAAAACCTGTCCGTTCTTTTGAAATTGGTAAAGACTTTCCTGAAATGCCATTTCTACCACGCTGGTAGCCGAAGTCTCCACCTCCCAATTCACCAAAGTACCTTCGGGAACGGTGGCATTTCCGGTACCCTCAACAATCTCCTCCCCCAGCCCGGTATGTGGAGGATATTTAAGAATCATCTTCAAATTCCGCATTTTTGGCACCTCTACAACTCCGACCTTATAATTCGCCGACCTCACTTCATTTGCCGACAAGTTAAAAGTGAAGGATTCCTGCGCCGGCTCAAAAGTGTATTCAAAAGTGCCGGGAGAAACGCGTTTCATAAAATAGTTTTGCCCATCATAGTTCACGGAAACATCTTGCGGCACCATCCTGCCACTTGTACTCACCCTGATGGTGAGTGGCTCATTCTCCCGAATTTGTAATTGTTCATTGTGAAGCTGAAAAGAAAATGGCGCCGGTGGCTGGTAGGCAGTTTTGTAATGTACCACCCTTTCGTAACTCCCCGAGAAAACTTCAGTTCTCCCCGAAAGCACGACCAAAAGAATAATGATAAACGGAATTGCAGCGAATTTTAAATACGGCAGGTTCTTCTTAAAATTGATCGCCATGGTGAAAGGAACCGGCTTTAACTGCCGCGCCTTTTGATCTATAGATGCCATTATGAGATCGCTCTTCTGGTCATTTTTACTAAGCTGAAGAAGGTTGAGCAGCTTGTCATTCACTTCAGGAAAATATTTCCCAATTATGCTCGAAGCTTCAGTATAACCAATTCCGCGAGAAATTCTGAAGAGCTTTAGTAATGGATAAACGATAAACCTTCCGAAGAGAAAGATTTCTACACCAATAAAACTCCAGAACAACACACTGCGGCCTGTAGGATTTAACCAAAACAGGTGTTCTATAAAAAGGGTGGCCAAAAAGTAGAGCAGGCCAATGGCAACAAAAAAGATGAAACCCTTTAAAAGTTCGTTGAGATAGAACTTCCTTATAAAGGCCTCCAGCTTTTGTCTTAAGATCTCAAAATTGTCCATGCTCCTCCCCTTTTTTGAATCTTCTAAAATTACAATTAATTAGATAATTATAACAAACTCTCACATTTACAGTGCCATTTCGAGAACCTAAAGAATCCTTTATCTTTGTACAATAAAACCAGCTTTATGTCTACAGAAAAAGTAAGAGTGCGTTTTGCACCAAGTCCCACGGGGCCGCTACACATAGGAGGAGTAAGAACTGCACTTTTCAACTACCTGTTTGCTAAAAAACACGGCGGAGATTTCATTCTTCGTATTGAAGATACAGACCAGGCCAGGTATGTTGAAGGCGCCGAAGATTACATCATAGAATCCCTCAACTGGTGCAACATCCCCTTTGATGAAGGCCCCGGAAAGGAAAAAGATGCCGGACCCTACCGCCAGAGTGACCGAAAACACCTCTACCGTGAATATGCTGAAAAGCTTTTAGCTTCGGGAAATGCATATTACGCTTTTGATACTGCGGAAGAACTCGATAAGCACCGGGAAGATCACGAAGCCCAGGGAAAGACTTTTATCTACAACTGGCATAACAGGGAAAAACTGAAAAATTCTCTCGCCCTGCCTGAAGCTGAAGTAAAACAAAAAATTGAAGCCGGGGAACCTTACGTGATTCGCTTTAAATCTCCCGAAAATGAAACTTTACAGCTAAAAGATGAGATTCGGGGAGAAATGTCTATTGAAACCAAGATCCTTGATGACAAGGTTCTTTTTAAGAGCGACGGGATGCCTACATATCACCTCGCCAATATTGTTGATGATCATTTAATGAAGATCACGCACGTAATTCGGGGAGAAGAATGGTTGCCATCTCTTGCCCTGCACGTGTTACTTTACCACGCATTTGGATGGACAGCTCCAAAATTTGCCCACCTGCCGCTTATTTTAAAGCCACAGGGCAAAGGGAAATTGAGCAAGCGAGACGGGGATAAATTAGGCTTTCCGGTATTTCCGCTGGAATGGAAAGATCCAAAATCGCGTGATATCTCGAGCGGGTATCGCGAAGAAGGATATTATCCAGAAGCTGTTGTAAATATGCTGGCCCTTTTAGGCTGGAATGCCGGTGGCGGAACAGAAAAAGAGATCTACAGCCTTGAAGAATTGATACAGGCCTTTAGCCTGGAACACGTTTCTAAAGGTGGCTCTAAGTTTGATCCCGAAAAAACAAAGTGGTTTCAACATCACTATATGCAGGAAACCGGAAATGAACAAATCGCAGCCGCACTTGTGGATCTTCTAAAAACAAAAGATATCTCCACAACTCCCGAATATGCACAGCACATTGTGGCACTTTTAAAGGAAAGAACCACCTTTTTAAGCGATTTCTGGAACCAGGGTAGCTACTTCTTCACTGCGCCTGAGAACTATGATGAGAAGGCGGTAAAAAAGGCCTGGAAAGAAGATACGCCACAAATCCTGGAGCAGGTTATAGAGATATTGGAAAATACTGAAGATTTTTCAGCCGGAAATGTACAGGACAGGGTAAAATCCTGGATCACTTCCGAGGGAATTGGCTTCGGAAAAGTAATGCAGCCCTTCAGGATCTCTCTGGTAGGCGCCATGCAGGGGCCAGATGTTTTTGATATCGCAGCTGCTATTGGAAAAGAAGAAACAATTGCCCGTTTACAAAAAGCAAAGCAACAGTTCTAGCTTTCAAAATTATCTAACAAAAAAGCCATTTTTGAGAGGTCTCAAAAATGGCTTTTTTAATGCTTTATGTTTTTATCTAGAGATAGAAAGTGATGCCTCCTGCAATTATGCTCATATTTCCTTTAAAAGAAGGAACCGAAGCATCTGTCTCCTGCAGGTTCTCATCGTTAAGACCTTTCAGGAAGTTGTTCAGGCCATATTGATATTGCGCCCACAACTTAAGAGATTCCCATCCCCCACTTAATCCTACTGCCAGGTTAAAATTAAAGGTAGACACATCTTCAAGATCGGTGGCAGTGATATCATAATCACCTACATAATATAGTTCCTTGTCCTGCCTGGCCTCCATTTTGCCATTCACCTGCACTACCGGCCCCGCTTCAATACTTAAATAGTGGTCAATCAACTTGTAACTTGCGAAGAAATTCCCCTGCACCCCAATCATATTGTATTCTATAGGGGATTCTTCAGAGGTTGCTTCAATTTTTTTGCGACCATCAATGTCTACTCTAAAATCGTAAAAATTTATACCATAAACGAATTGCCAGTTGTTATAAAAGGAAGCGCGGGTTGTAAAACCTGCTGTCCAACTGGTCTTAGAAGTCACCTCCAGCTCATCGGTCGTAATATTTAAATGATTAACACCGCCCTGCAGGCCCAACCTGTTGTACTCGCCATCCCAAAGCTTTCGTTGTGCCTGACTACTTAGGGTAAAACATAAGATTCCCATTAAAAGAATAACTTTTTTAAGATCCATAGGTATGATTTGAGAAATGAACGGCTAATGTAGGAGAATATTTTTATATCTTTCGTTAAAATAATCTTACAGCCATGATATCCACCATCTTATCTGCAGTCTTTATTGTCTTCGCATTAATTATTCTTTTTTCGGGAATATTTACCGTTAAACAACAGACTGCTGCGGCCATTGAACGCTTCGGAAAATTTCAGCGAGTAAGCAGCAGCGGACTACATTTCAAAGTTCCGGTAATTGATCAGATCGCTGGCCGAATAAATCTAAAAGTGCAGCAACTTGATGTTCTTGTAGAGACCAAAACCAAAGATGATGTTTTTGTAAAGCTTAAGATCTCTGTACAGTTCCAGGTAATGATTTCCCGCATTTATGATGCCTTTTACAAACTTGAAAACTCACATGAACAAATCACCTCTTATGTGTTTGATGTGGTGCGTGCAGAAGTGCCAAAAATGAAGCTAGATGACGTTTTTGAGCGCAAGGACGATATCGCTATTGCTGTAAAACGGGAGCTTAACGAGGCTATGGAAGAATATGGTTATGACATCATTAAAACATTAGTGACAGATATTGATCCCGATATACAGGTAAAAGCTGCTATGAACCGTATCAATGCTTCGGAAAGGGAAAAAGTTGCTGCGGAATATGAAGCTGAAGCCGAAAGGATCAAAATTGTTGCCAAGGCCCGTGCCGAAGCCGAAAGTAAACGCTTACAGGGACAGGGAATAGCTGACCAGCGACGTGAAATTGCCCGTGGTCTTGAAGAAAGTGTGGATGTTTTAAATAACGTTGGTATCAACTCCCAGGAAGCCTCAGCCCTTATTGTGGTTACCCAGCATTACGATACTCTCCAGTCTTTAGGTGAAGAAACCCAGAGTAACCTTATCCTCCTGCCTAATTCTCCACAAGCCGGAAGTGATATGCTAAATAACATGATTGCCTCATTCACTGCTTCCAATCAAATTGGAGAAGCCATGAAAAAGGGAAATGCGTTAAAAGAGAAGAAACGAAAAGAGAAAGAGGAGCGTAAGAAAAGAGAACTTCCTCCACAACCACCTGTTGAAGATCAGGATGAAGAGGATACGCCTCAGGAGTAGTTATTTGAACTTATCTCCAATAAAGCCCAGCACCGAGGTAGCGCCTTTGAGCACATAGCGGTTCTTGAGCACACTGTCGGCAGCGTCCTTTAAAATCCGTTTGGGAGAGAGACTTTCTTTTGTTTGATTATAGCTCAAAAGAACTTTCTCCTTATCAATCTCCTTTTGGAGCTTCAAAAGTTTAAGATCCCGGTCTATTTCTTTGAAATTTTTATACTCTCTCATTGTCCTTAATTATGATTTCGTCGGTTTCGAAGTCTTTCTGAGGAGTAAACTCATGATGTTCTTTATGCTCAGGCTTCTTTTCAGGCTCCTGGAAGAACTTTTTTGAAGCTCCCGGTAAGATGGCCTTCATAAGCACTTTACTTCCGAAGAAAACAAAGAAAAGTATCAGTAAAAGGTAAATGCCGGCCACAATGAAGAACCCACTGCTGGGGGAATCTATCCAGTTACTAAGTGCAACAGCAACGGCAATAGAAAGAAATAAGACAAAAAAGAGCGCAAAAAGAGCTATTGCAGCGCCTTTAATGGCGGCAATAGCTCCCTGCATACTTTTATTAAAGAGGTCAAGTTTGTAGTACTCTGCACTGCTATGTGCAAAAGCCCTGATATTCTCTTTTAATTGTTGAAGGTTATTAGATATTCTTCCAAATGCCATAAAGCCTAGACTGCAGCATTACCTATATTCTTATCTCCTTTGGAAGCTACGCTTTCTTCAATGTTAGCTTTATCATCTCCTCCACCTTTGCGATCTTTCTGAAATTTGGCATTCTGCCTTTTCAGTTCATCAAGCTTTGATTCAAGGCTGCCAAGGATCTCATCTGCTTTATAGCTGGCAGAAGACAGGGTTTCATCCAGTCTCTGCTCAAAATCTGATTTAGCTTTTTTGGCTTTCTGACTGAGATTTGAAGAGGTCTCACGATATCGCTTGTTTAAATCATCCTGCGTTTTTCTTGCATTCTCCCCAAGCTTTCTCCTGGTTTCCTCTCCACTTTCAGGCGCATATAACATTCCAAGGCCGGCTCCAATTGCTGCCCCTGTTAGCAATGCTAAAAATGTACTTCCTGATTTTGCCATGATATTGTTGATTATTAAGATTAATACTACAACCAAATATACTTTAATGTGAGCTGTAGCGCTGTTAATAACCGGTTAATATCCAAAATCCAATGCTAAAATATTCTTAATTGGAGAGATACCTCTTCTAATTGCCATTTTTGCCACCCCATGAATCCCTCAAGGTTACCGTACGGTTGAACACAGGTGCCTCTTTGGTACTCTCTTTATCTACGTTAAAATATCCTAACCTTTGGAACTGAAACCTGTCTCCTGGTTCCACATCACTTAGGCTGGGTTCAAGATAAGCAGTAATGGTTTCAAGAGATTCTGGATTGAGAAAATCAAGGAAATCTTTGTCTTTATCGGCATCTGGAGATTCCACGTTAAATAACCTGTCATAAAGCCTCACTTCAGCTTTAACCGCATGTTTGGCCGATACCCAGTGCAGCGTTCCCTTTACTTTGCGCATAGATTCTTCGGTACCGCTTCCGCTTCGGCTTTGAGGGTCGTAAGTACAGTGAATTTCCACAATTTCTCCGGCATCATTCTTTACAACGCTTTCCCCTTTGATGATATATGCATTCTTAAGCCTCACTTCTTTTCCAAGCGTAAGCCTGAAGAACTTCCGGTTAGCTTCTTCCTTGAAATCTTCCTGTTCTATATATAATTCTCTTGAAAATGGAACTTGTCTTGAACCTGCAGTCTCATCTTCAGGATTATTTTCGGCTTCCAGCCACTCTTCCTCCCCTTCAGGATAGTTGGTGATAACCAGTTTTACAGGATCAAGCACAGCCATAACACGAGGGGCAGTCTTGTTGAGATCTTCCCTTATACAGAATTCAAGCAGGGAAACATCAATGATGTTCTCCCTTTTTGCAATCCCTATGGTCTCTGCAAACTTGCGGATAGACCCGGGAGTATAACCTCTTCTTCTAAGACCTGAAATAGTGGGCATTCTTGGGTCATCCCATGATTTCACGATCCCTTTCTCTACCAGGTGCAGCAGTTTTCGCTTACTCACAATGGTATGACTCAGGTTACGACGGGCAAATTCGCGCTGCTTAGGTTTAAAATCTTCTGAAGAACTCACCTTTTCAAGGAACCAGTTATAAAGTTCACGGTGCGGTAAAAACTCAAGCGTACAAAAAGAGTGAGAAACCGATTCTATAAAATCGCTTTGCCCGTGAGCCCAGTCGTACATTGGGTAGATCATCCAGGCATTGCCGGTGCGGTGGTGCTTGCGGTGCAACGTACGGTACATCACAGGGTCGCGCATCAGCATATTTTTGGCTGCCATATCAATCTTTGCCCTAAGCACATGCTCGCCCTCTTTGGTCTCCCCGTCTTTCATCTTCTGAAAAAGCTCCAGGTTCTCCTCTACCGAACGATCGCGGTAGGGGCTGTTCTTTCCGGGTTGGGTAGGTGTTCCTTTTTGTTCAGCAATAGCTTCAGAAGTTTGACTGTCAACATAGGCATCCCCAGACTTTATCATGCTTACCGCCCAGTCATACAGCTGTTGAAAATAATCGGAAGCATAACATTCTTTTGCCCATTCAAAACCAAGCCACTCCACATCACGCTTAATGGCATCTACATACTCCTGCTCTTCTTTGATGGGGTTTGTATCATCAAACCTTAGGTTCACAGGCGCATTGTACTTCTCTCCCAGCCCAAAATTGAGGCAAATGGACGAAGCGTGGCCAATATGAAGATAACCATTGGGTTCGGGCGGAAACCTGAATTGCAGATCTTCCTTTTTATAATCGTTCTTTAGATCTTCTTCTATGATTTGCTCAATGAAATTGAGCGATCTTTTTTCTTCAGCCATAGTTTACAGTTCAACTTTAAGGGGAACAAAATTACAGAAAATAAACATCAATTCCGCTGCTGTACCGCTGTCTTCTTAATTGTTGCTATCTTCGCAAAAAATAAAGTTTTGGGAAGTATAAAACTCAGAAATATTAAAGTTTTCGCCTATCACGGTTGTCTCGAAGAAGAAGGCCAAATAGGCAGTGATTACAGGGTAGATCTTAAAGTTAACGGTGACCTGTCTCTTTCGGCCAAAACCGATGCCCTTAAAGACACCATAGATTACGTTCACCTTAACAAGATCGTGAAGGAAGAAATGGCCATTCGTTCAAAGTTATTGGAAACAGTAGCCGAAAGGATCATCAACCGGGTTCTCAACGAGCTGCTCATTGTTCAAAAAGTGAGGGTAGATGTTTCAAAAATCAATCCTCCAATAGGCGGAAATGTCGCTATGGTAACGGTAAGAAGGAGTAAAAGCCGATAATTTGCCAATAATTTTCAAAGCCTACCAAAAGCATAGGCCTGAAAAAAGAATTTTTATTACATTTGCCTTCCGTAAATAAAACGGCATCGTGGCCGAGTGGCTAGGCAGAGCTCTGCAAAAGCTTGTACAGCGGTTCGAATCCGCTCGATGCCTCCAAAAAAGCTCCTTTTTCAAGGAGCTTTTTTTTTATTCAAAATTCTACTTTAAAGAACAGAATTGAAAATAAATATTAGTGACGTACAGCGGTTCTCCCGATGATTCGGGACGTTCGATGCCTCCAAAAAAGCTCCTTTTTTAAGGGTTTTTTTTTGTGTTCAAAATTCTACTTAAAAGGGATGAAGTGAAAATAAATATTACAGTGACGTACAGCGGTTCTCCCGACGATTCGGGACGAGCGATGCCTCCAAAAAAGCTCCTTTTTTAAGAGGCTTTTTTTGTGTTCAAATCTAAAATTGCGTTAGTTTGCTTCTTTGGAAGCTTAATGGTTGCAATTTGCCAGGCATTACCTCTCAAAAATGTCATTTTGAATATGTGATCTTTCAGAGAAAAAATCATCTTCCAAATGCCATTTTTGACACCTTATAAAACTCCGGCGATAAAAAGGAACCTCTAATTTCCTCTAATTCTGAAGTTTCTTCGAAAGTTCAAAAATCTTCAGTTGGAAGAACTAGATAAATCGACTATTTCTGAAAGTTAATGGCATATTTTACTTCGGAAGGAATTCAAAATGCATATTAATCTACTTCCGAAGAAATATTTATTACTCTATTCAAATTTGATTGCCAAAGCCGGAAGTTTCAGAAATATTACCTCCCAAAAATGGCATTTTTGAAGCCTTTTAATCTCTTAAACAAAATTCCAGATGTGGATTTGCTACTCCTGCTCGAAGTATTCGATATATGCACCAGATTCTGGGGTGATGCTGTCAATTTGATCCTGAAGTTGCGTTAGTTCATCTGGAACAAGGCCCTGGGCGATTAAAAATACCCCGAAAATCACCAGAATAATGCTGATTACCTTCTTAACGTTGTAGATACGATTGGGTGTGAGCTTGCGGTTGAGCTTTTTGGCAGCAAGGATCTTGAAAATGTCAATAATGAAATAGGTTCCTAAAATGGAGCTGAAAAAAACGACCATTCGGTCGGTTTCCATTTCCATTTGCGGCCCAAAAATGATGATAAGCCCCAACCAAAACCCAAGGACGCCAATATTAATAAAGTTGAGCAGAAAGCCTTTTGCAGCAAGACCCAGGTAATCCCTTTTATTGAGTTTTTGTATCTCGGGGACTTCTTCGTGCTCAAGCACCCTGCGGTTTTGAACAAACTGAATTATGCCATAAGTGACTAGAATGCCACCCCCAAAAATAAAAAGAGCCGGATCATCTTTGATCCGGTTCAATAGTTTTGTGGTACTTAAATAAGCGATTAGCAGAAAGATCATATCGGCACAAATCACTCCCAAATCGAATGAGATTGCCGCTCTAAAGCCTTTAATAGCTGCAGTTTCCAGGAGTACGAAAAATACCGGTCCCAGTAAAAAAGCAAGAAAAAAGCCTAAAGGTATTGCAGCCAATATATCCTGAAACATTCAAATCTTTTAGTTTCACAAAGATAGAACTTTACTTCACTTATAAAATTTTTCCGCCCAGGCTGGTTTTTTTATCTACTTCAGCAGGGTTTCCAAATATCTCTACAGTGCCGCCAAGTTTGGCTGTAGCCTTCACATAATCTGATGCATGAACTTCGGCTCTACCGGCAGTACCGGCTTTAACTTCGGTGCTTTGGGTACGCAGATCCCTTCCGTAGTAATGCCCCCCGGTATTAATCTCCACAACCTGTTCTTTCGCCTTGCCATCAAGCGTAACTTTTCCGCCAGAAATCGATTTTACATTGACTTTTTGAGCAATTACCTGTGCCGCCTGAATATCGGCTGCTTCCTGGCTTCGGAAGGTGAGCTCCCGCCCTTTTATTTCCCCTGAAACCGTTACCAGCGAACCTTCATTTGCATCTACAGTGCTTAGGTCTTTGGTGTAAAGCTTAATTTTAGTATTGTTCTTAGACCAGATATTGTCTAAAGAAAGGCGGATTTCCAGCCTGTCTTCAACGATCTCAAACTTCACATCATTCTTGCTGTGGCCGGTAATGACAATTTCATTTTTGGCAGCAGGAATGATCTCCACTTCTACGGCATTGAATGTTTTTACTTCAGCAAAATTCCCCAGCTTCTCCTTTACATCCTGCGCCAGGAGAGACATGCTAAAGAAAACCATAAAAAATGGCAATAGAATTCCTGTTTTAGTCTTGCTTTTCAACTTCATCTTTGGTTCCAATTAAATTAAAGTCCAAATGCCTTTTTACAAGATCGGCATTTTTAACCGTAACATATACTTCGTCACCTAACTGGTAAACCTTCTTTGTATTTCGGCCAATAATAGCGTATTGCTCCTGATCGAAATCAAAATGATCTTCCCTGATATCACGCAGTCTCACCATGCCCTCACATTTATTAGACATGATTTCAACATAGATCCCCCACTCGGTAACTCCTGAAATAACGCCCAGGAACTCCTCATCATTGTGATCTTGCATGAATTTTATTTGCATGTACTTGATGGAATCTCGCTCTGCACTGGTTGCCAGACCTTCCATGTTACTGCTGTGCTGGCACTTGGATTCGTATTCTTCTTCGGGTGCAGACTTACCATCCTCAAGATAGTGTTGGAGCAACCTGTGGGCCATTACATCTGGATACCTCCTAATTGGCGAAGTAAAATGAGAGTAGTGACTAAAGGCAAGCCCGTAGTGCCCAATATTCTCGGTGCTGTAATAGGCCTTACTCATGGTTCTAATAGTAAGGGTGTCTACAAGGTTTTGCTCCTTGGTTCCCTGTACATCTTGCAGCAGATTATTAAGGGACTGCGATATTTGTTTTTGATCTTTAAGGTTGAGCTTATGTCCAAATTTGCTCACCAGTGACTGTAAGGCTGCAAGTTTATCATCATCGGGTTCATCATGGCAACGGTAAACAAAAGTCTTCTTCGGTTTTTGCTTTCCAATGAATTCAGCCACTTTTTTATTGGCCAGCAACATGAATTCCTCAATGAGTTTATTGGCTTCTTTAGAAGTTTTAAAGAAAACACCAATAGGTTCATTTTTCTCATCAAGTTCAAATTTCACCTCTACTTTATCAAAAGAGATTGCACCGTCTCCCATTCTCTTTTTGCGCATCACCTCGGCGATCTGGTTCATTTTAAGAACGGCCGAAACTATGGCATCATCGGTTCTATAGCTTTCTCCTGTAATAGAAATTTCAGCAGGAATATCACCCCCGGTAGTTTCAATGATGTACTGTGCCTCTTCATAGGCAAATCGCGCATCTGAATAAGTTACAGTCCTTCCAAACCACTGATCTTTGACCACACCTTTATCGGTCAATTCAAAAACGGCCGAAAAAGTATATTTTTCTTCATTTGGTCGCAACGAACAGGCATTATTAGATAAGATTTCAGGTAACATGGGTACTACCCTGTCAACCAGATACACCGAAGTTGCACGGTTAAAAGCTTCTTCATCGAGTATGGTTCCCGGCTGCACGTAGTGAGATACATCGGCAATGTGGATCCCTATCTCGTAGTTGCCATTCTCTAATTGTTGGAAACTAAGGGCATCATCAAAATCTTTTGCATCTTTAGGGTCAATAGTGAAAGTAAGAACTTCACGCATATCCCTTCTTTTCTTTATCTCATCTTCCTGAATGCTGGTATCTATCCCCTGGGCAAAATCTTCCACTTCTTGCGGAAATTCATGCGGAAGCCCGTATTGTGCAAGTATCGAATGAATTTCGGTATGATGTTCTCCCGGTTTTCCAAGAACCTGAACTACATGACCAAAAGGAGAATCGGCTTTTTCTGGCCATTCTTCCATTTCAACCACTACCTTATCACCGTTCTTTGCTTCACCAATTTTATTCTTCTGAACAAAAATATCGGTGTACATTTTTCCATCCTGTATGGCAACAAATCCGAAGTTATCCTGAAGTTGTAAAACTCCAACAAATCTTGTTTTCTTCCGGTTAACGATCGCAGTGATCTCTCCTTCAGATTTCTTGTTGCGGCGACGTTTGTAGACATAGATCTCAACTTCGTCACCGTCAAAAGCTTTATTGATATTATTTGAAGGGATAAAAACATCTTCATTCAGCTCCTCTACCACCACATAACCACTGCCTTTAGCAGTCATGTCAAGAATGCCACGGTAGCGGTCAACATCGCTGTTAATGCGATAACGGCCTCTGTCTACCTCTTCAATTTTTTTCTTGGCAGCTAACTGAGATAAAGATCGAATGATCTTATTCCTGCTGGAAGCATCATCTACACCCAGTTTTGCTGCTATTTGTTTATAGTTAAAATCCTTCCCCGATTCCTTTCGCATAATACCCAAAATTCTTTGGGTTGAACTTTCGAGGCTGGTACTCTTATTATTTTTGTATTTCTTTTTACTCATTTCAAAATTTAAGCTATAAAATTAAGCCTTATAATTTACATCTACCTGAATTTATAGTAATTTCAATTCACAACAAGGAATCATTCACAATAAGACAATCTATTGATAAGAAAAAATTAACATTTAAAACTAAGATATCTTAAAATTATATTAATTTTGTTGATGTCAAATCCTGGTGTCCAGAATATCGCTCAATGAACAAATCAACCAAAATAACCGTTGTTTTTATCCTGATTTTCGTGATTGGTGTTCTTACTTTTGTCGCCTCCATAAACCGCACATTAAATACGCCGGTTTCAGGTTCTTTTCCTGGAAAAATTTCTTCCACTCTCCACTAGAAAGTAATATCTTAATAGCAAGGACTTTGCTATGACCAATTTCATCACTCTTGCGATCTTTACCTATCGCCACGAATACGCTATTCTCAAGTTACTTCTCCAGCAGGAAGGTATTGAACATTTCTTTCAAAATGACACTATGCTTGACGTCTTCCCTTTATACTCGACCGCCCTGGGCGGAATTAAACTCAAGGTCCACCCACTCGACGTAGATCGCGCCAGGGAGATCATCGACAGGTTTAATCAGGATCCTGCTCCACTAAAGATCGTTTAGTTGTCAACAGTTATAATACTATTTATATTTTCTTTCTTTTTTAAAAAATTAAAATGATGGAGTATTATAGTCTGTTGATATGTACAATAACTTTTTCTGAAGTTTTTTGGATTTGTGGTCTGCAGTAGTGAGGTAACAAGTTATGAACAGCAGCAGCTACAGGTAAGCTCCTGATTACTACTGAAATTTTACTTTTTCTTAACAACTGTTCATAATGAAATGTGAATTTAAACATTTAATAACTTTCCCTTAATCTGATGTTCAGAAGTGAATTTTGACTGCTGAAAACTTCCCGGAAAAAAGTGAGTTTAAAATTTCCATGTCTCGGTAATTCTTTCATATTCGATTTTTAGCTGAACAATCCAAATTTCGTTTTGATTTTTTCGTCTCCATTTATAAACAAATTATGAACTTTTATAAAGGCTTAGTTTTAAAGATCTTGTAACATTTAATTAACAAACGCTAAAATAGAAGTTGATAACTCAAATTTTTACCTTTGTGGCTCATCAAACCTGCCTCTTATGAAAATATCTATTGGAAATGACCACGCCGGTACTACATATAAAACCGCTGTTGTTGATTACCTGAAATCAAGAAATATTGAAGTGATCAATCACGGTACCGATTCTGAAGAAAGTGTAGATTATCCCGATTTTGTTCATCCGGTAGCCCAGGATGTGGAGAATAAAACGGTTGATTTTGGGATCATCATCTGTGGGAGCGGTAATGGGGCCAATATGACTGCAAACAAGCATCAGTCGGTTCGTTCGGCGCTTTGCTGGATCAAAGAGATCGCTGCCCTGGCAAGAGAACACAACAACGCGAATATACTTAGTATCCCTGCGCGATATACTTCAAAAGAACAGGCTGTTGAGATGGTGCAGGTGTTTCTTGATACCGAATTTGAAGGTGGCCGTCACAGCCGACGTGTAGAAAAGATTGCCTGTAAATAATGGAGTTAAAAATTGCCACTTTTGAAGACCTTAGTATTCATGAGTTGTATCAAATCCTGCAACTTAGGTCTGAAGTTTTTGTGGTGGAACAAAATTGTGTTTACCAGGATATTGATGGAAAAGATCAAAAAGCCCTGCATGTGCTGGGCTTTGACGGAAAAGATCTCGTAGCCTACACCCGACTCTTTGCCCCCGGAATTTACTTTGAAGAGGCTGCGATAGGCCGTGTGCTGGTCAAAGAAACTCATCGTGGAAAAAACTATGCTCACCAAATCCTCACAGCTTCTATAAAAGCTATTGAAGAGCAATACAGCACCGAAAAAATTAAATTATCTGCTCAAACTTATCTAACTAAATTCTACGAAAGTCACGGGTTTCAACAAACAGGGGAAGGATATCTTGAAGATGGCATCCCTCATATAGGCATGATAAAGAATTAACCTTTTAGAATGTTCTGATATTGAGCTTTATCCTGAAGAATTTCCTTTGCCTTCAGGATTTCAGGATTTTTCTTCACATAGTATTCATAAAGCCCTTCTTTGTAGAAATACCGCTTGATAATCTCTTCTGAAATAAGGCTCATAATCTCAGCTTTTTTGTTGTTTAGAGCCTGTTCCTTCGAAGTTGAAATTGCCTCTTCTATACTTTTCAACGCTGTTGAAAGATCTTGTTGATAACCTTCTTTTTGGGCAGCATCAATAACATCCTGCAGTTCTTCTTCTGTAACTGTTTGGTATTCAAATCCCACTGTATTTAGATACTCTTTAAAATCTGAATAATCTTTTTCTGTAAAGCTGAAGTCTTCAGGAGAATTCAAATTATGGGTGTAATAGTAGTTTGTTGCGTAGTCAAAAATGGCATTTTCGAAGAGCAATGCATTGGTGACATCGCTAAATTCCGAAGTTTCCAGTTTAATATCGGGTGAAATTCCGCCGCCGTCATAGACTTTTCTTCCATTTCGTGTTTTGAATTCGTTGTAATCTTTTTCCGAATAACGCACTGCATTTCCTTCTTCGTCGCGGTGACGGTAATCGAGCGCCTGTATGCAGCGGCCGCTGGGCGTGTAATATCTTGAGATTGTAACCTTAAGTTGAGTGCCGTAAGTGAGGTCTTTAGGTCGCTGTACAAGGCCTTTACCAAAGCTGCGGGCTCCAATGACCACCGCCCTGTCTAAATCCTGCAAAGCACCTGCAACAATCTCACTGGCAGAAGCACTGCGACCGTTGATCAATACCGCCAGGGGAATCTCCGGATCTATAGCTTTTTTGTTTGTTGAAAACGTCTGATTATACTTTTCAACTGCCGATTTTGTACTGGTGATCAACTCTCCCTGTGGTACAAAAATGTTGGTCACATTAATAGCTTCAGAAAGTAATCCGCCGGGATTTCCACGCAGGTCAAGAATGATCTTTTCTGCCCCCTGCTCTTTTAAATCTTTTAAGGCGTTCACAGTTTCGGCCGAAGCGTTGCGGTTAAACTGAGAAAGCACAATGTACCCGGTCTTATCTTCCAGCAGTTCGTAAAAGGGTACAGCTTTGATCTCAACAGCTCCACGGGTAAGGGTGGTAGTTTTGGTTTCTCCCTGGCGAATAAAAGTGAGTTCTACCTGAGAATTTGGCGCACCTTTGAGCAATTCTCCCGCATCTTCGCTAAAATTTTCAACAGAAATATTCCCAATCTTTATTATTTCATCTCCGGCTTTTAAACCGGCTTTATCGGCAGGATAATCTTTATAGGGCTCTAAAATGACAATTTTATCGGCTTTTATGCCTACTGTGGCACCTATGCCGGTGTATTCGCCAGCGTTGTCTATCTTGGCCGCCTGCACTTCCTGTTCATTCCAGTAATGGGTATAAGGATCAAGATCTTCAAGCATTGCATTTATGGCGGTATCCATCAATTCTGCAGGATTAGTCTCATCAACATAATTCATGTTGAGTTCTTTGAACAGCGTGGTGAAGATCTCGAGCTGTTTGGCGATCTCAAAGAAATCTGATTTATAACTTACTGTTGTAAATAACAGCACCGGAAGGGCTGCAAAAAATGCTATTTTAGAGAGGGTCTTTTTCATGTTCCTTCATTTTTTCCTGCGCCACAAATCTTTTCAGAAGTTCTTCGCCGTTGCGCGATAAATCGGCATAACTCCATATTTCGCGCCCGGTATAGATCAACATTACAGCATAATTTTGGGCTAAATTACTGGTAACAAGATACTTATTTTTTCTAAAAACCTCTCGCATGAGCCGCTTAATTTTGATTCTGTCAACCGCGCGTTTAAAGTTTCTCTTAGAAACTGAAACCCCTACCTTATTTACTTTTTCTGAAGGGTTTTGAAGCCGGGTGTACACCAAAAGCAAGGGATATTTTTTGACCGTTTGGCCTTCAGCAAAAAGTTTATCAATAAGAACTTTGCTCTTTAATTTTTCCTTCTTTCCGAAGCTTTCATCCATGAGGTAAAATTATCATTTATAAATCAATGTTGTCCGATTAAATATATCAAACAGGAGCTAAGGCCACGAATTCACCAATAATTCAGTTTATTTAAAGGTATAGAAGGGTGGTTTTTAGTTTCTGAATATATAGGAACTTTATTTATGAAATAGAATATCGTTATTTATTAGTTGGTTGGGTAAAGGCCTGGCTCCTCGTTCTTGCAATGAAGCGATCTTGACTCTTTCCCCGGACAATAAACTTTATAACTAAGTATTTAACAAAGAATCTCATGGTCTAAACTTATAAAATAAAAAAGAGGCCGTTTAAAGCCTCTTTTTGATCAACCTGAAAATTTCAGGTTTTAATTATTTCTGAAAATCAGATATTTTAATTCATCTTTTATTCAGAATAGCATTTTATTCAGCTGCTGAAATACCTCTCAAAAATGCCATTTTTGGAACCTCTTATTGTTGTGGTTTAGGGTAAACATTGTTGTTCCTATTCACATCGGCCATCATTTGGCTGGCATCGATCTCAATAGAAGCAACATCCGATTTTGGCTTGTTCAGCATAAAAGAATAGGTAGGATAAGCCCACGCCCAGTCTTCTTTTGTCTGATTTTCATCAAATCCGGTTTTTTCCCAACGCATCATCTGTAATGGAATATAGATCTCTTCGGAAGTACCGTCGTTATAGGTCACTTTGAGCTCAACAGGCATTGGCATTTCGCCATTTCTAATGAGCACAACCCTGGTTTGATCACCTTCCTCTTCTACCGCCTGAATGGCGTAGTCAATAACGTTTGTAGTACGCGTCCAGTCGGTTAAATACCAATCGAGCTCTGCACCCGAAACCTTTTCGGCTACCCTAATAAAGTCATTGGGTGTTGGATGTTTGAATTTCCACTCATCGTAGTAGCTTTTTAAAGTCTTCTGAAGGTTTTCTTCACCAATAATGTAACCTAACTGCGAAAGAAAAACTGAGCCTTTTGAATAGGCCGTTGCACCGTAGGCTGCGTTGTAAGTATACCTGTCGGCATGCGTGGTTTGTGGCTGCTCTGCGCCCGAAGTTGCCAAACGGGTATAGCTTCTGTAAGAACCTTCAAAAGGATTTTCCTGGTTCTGGTCCATTACTTCGTTCATGGCAAGATCAGAAATGTAGCTTGTAAAGCCTTCATCCATCCATTCGTGCTTGCTCTCGTTAGTAGCCAGCAGGTGCTGGAACCAGGCGTGGGCAAGTTCGTGAGCGGTCACGCCCACAAGGCTTCCAAAATTCCTTTCACCGGTGATAAGAGTAAGCATGGCATATTCCATTCCGCCATCTCCTCCCTGGATCACAGAATACTGTGGCCATGGGTAAGGCCCTATGTGCTCATTAAAGTACAAAAGGAGTTCTTCGGTCTTTGACTGCAGGTTCTTCCAGTTCTCCTTAATTTCAGGTTTATTTTTATAAAGGAAGTGCAGCACCGTACCTTCGGCAGCCGTTCTTTTGTCATGAATATATTCAGGATCGGCAGCCCAGGCAAAATCGAGCACATCTTCAGCAACGAAATGCCAGGTGAGTTTATCAGCTTTTTTTCTCTTTACTTTTACACCTTCGTCCTGGTAGCCATAGCCAATTTCATTGGCATTTTGAAGGATTCCTGAAGCACCAAGAATGTAGTCTTTATCAATATTGATCTTTACATCATAGTCTCCCCATACCCCATGCCACTCACGGCCAATATAAGGATCGGCATGCCATCCTTCAAAGTCATATTCGGCCATTTTAGGGAACCATTGCACCATTGATAATGCTACTCCTTCACTACTGTTCCTCCCGGCCCTGCGGATTTGTTCGGGTACCTGCCCCGCAAACTTTAGTGAGAAATTCACGGTTTCCCCAGGTAAAACAGGTTCGTCGAGTTCTACTTCCAAAACTGTTCCCACCTCTTCAAACTGAAGAGACTTCCCATTCATGGTAAGGGTGTTTACACGCAGGTAACCCTGTTGTGCAGGAGTTAAATTCGCAATTCTGGCTCCTACGCGAGGATCTGGATCTGCGATGGTTCGCGAACGGATATCCATTTCACTTCCCGGTTGAAAAGCGTTATAAAACAGGTGATAAAATACCCTTTTTAGCGTATCGGGAGAGTTGTTGGTATATTCGAGATCCTGCTCCCCGGTGTACTGGAAGTTGTCAACATTCATGTCAACATTCATCTTGTAATTGGCTTCCTGTTGCCAGTAAGAGGTACTATTCTGGGCAGTTACTGCCAGGCATGATAAAAATGCCAGTGTCAATATTCCTTTCTTCATTCGTGCTTATTTTGATAATTTATCGGCCAGGATAAGGGCGTTATAAAGGTTAACCATTTTTCCTGAAGTAGATAATTGATTGAATTTCATTGTATTTGATGGGTCTCCGCCAATAATTACAGTGGCGTTGCTGGTAAGGCCACTTTCCATGATCACTCTTTTAACCTGCTCATCTGATAATTTTGGATAGAAAGAGCGTATCACAGCTGCAACGCCGGCTACTGCAGGTGCTGCCATAGAAGTTCCCTGTAGGTACTCATACTCGTTGTTTGGGGTAGTAGACCAGATCTTTGTTCCTGGTGCAAACACATCAACATTGGTCTTCCCGTAGTTAGAGAAACCTGCAATTAGGCCAGAGCCATATTCATAATTAAGAGCTCCTACAGTAAGAAAGTTATCTGCGATCTCACTTGGATTTTCAGGATCCTGATCGTTTGGATATACCGCATTCTGGTCAAGGTTTAATCCTTCATTTCCGGCGGCGTTCACAATAAGTACATCATTATCATCGGCATACTTTATAGCATCTCTTACCCATTGTGGGTGGGTAGAGAAATATTTTCCGAAGCTGGTGTTGATAATGCTGGCACCGTTATCTACAGCATAGCGAATGGCAAGGGCAATATCTTTGTCATACTCGTCTCCATCAGGCACTGCTCTAAGTACCATGATCTCTACATTGTTGGCAACCCCGTTAAGACCTACTTTATTGTCTCTTTCAGCAGCAATAATACCTGCCACGTGGGTACCGTGTTTAAGATCTTCTTTATCGGGTGTTGGTCCCATCACATTTGCATTTCCGTAGTCGGTATCTGTAATATCATCAACATCGTCCCCTACCGCGGCACGGGCATTAAGGTCGAGATTAAAGTGAGAAGAAAGCCTGCCGTCAAAGTAGTCGATAGCCTCCTGCAGCTGTGAAATAGCATCTGGGATAGTACCTTCAACATTGCTCATTACCTGGCTCAAGAAGCCTTTGTACTGCTGCATTTCTTCGGAAGTTGCTTCCATATTTCTCAACTCCTCCAAAGTGTAATCTTCTTTGCCAATTTTGGCCGATACAGCCTCATGAGATACTTTTAGCTGTTGCACAATACCTTCGTACTGGTTCTTCATGCCAAGCGTCTCGTTGTATTCTTTATCATACTCGGCTTTTGCACGCTGATAAAGCTCAAATTCTTCCTGATTTTCGGGCTTTACAGCACCTGCAGGTATGCTGCTGTACTTAGATTTCAGCTTTTTGTAGATCCGGGTATATTCAAGATTTTCTTCTACTGCATCACCAAGAAAGTTCCAGCCGTGAATGTCGTCAACATAACCGTTATTATCGTCATCGCGATTGTTGTTGGGTTTTTCGTCTTCATTGGTCCAAATCACCCCGTCAAGATCTTCATGTTCTATATCAACACCACTGTCAATAACTGCTACAATGACTTTTTTGCCTTTGTTGTTCTTGATGATCTCGCTGTAAGCTTTTTGCACGCTCATACCGGGAATGGTATCAGAAACAAGATCGGCTCCACCCCAGCCTTTTAGTTCAACGTCTGTAAGTTCAGAAACTTTTAGCGGTGTTTCATCAATATTTTCAATAGGCGTAGAAACAATTGCGGGAGCCGAGCTGCCACATGCTGCCAGAATAGCGGCCATTCCGGCTGCCAGAAAAGGCCTGTAAATTGGGATCTTCATAATTTTCTAATTAAATATTTCGTTAAATGTATATACTTCGTCTAATCGTACTCCTTTTTCGGTTTCTTTTACTTTTATCACCTTGTTATGGGCATCGTGTTCCAGAAAAAGATAGAAATCTTCTTTGGCAGCCGTTTCCAGGAATGTCTTCTTTTCAGGAAGCGTAAGTAAAGGCCTGGTATCATATCCCATAACAAAAGGCAATGGAATGTGACCCGCGGTTGGCAAAAGATCGGCCGTAAATACCAGCGTTTTTCCCTGGTACTTAATGTGGGGGATCATCTGCTTATCGGTATGACCATCTACAAAAAGAATTCCAAAATCGAGTTCAGAATTTTCCTGATATGCTCCTCCCTGTCTTTCAATGAATTTCAACTGGCCGCTTTCTTCCATGGGAAGTATGTTCTCCTTCAGAAAAGAAGCTTTCTCCCGGGCGTTGGGCTGGGTTGCCCACTGCCAGTGTTCTTTATTGGTCCAGAAAGTGGCATTTTTGAATGCCGGTTCATAACCGCTACGGTCTTTATTCCATTGTATGCTACCGCCGCAATGGTCAAAGTGCAGGTGCGTCATAAAAACATCGGTGACATCATCTCTTGTAAACCCCTGTTTCTTCAGGGATTTATCAATGCTGTCATCTCCCCAGAGATAGTAGTAGCCAAAGAATTTCTCATTTTGCTTATCTCCCATCCCGGTATCGATAAGTATAAGCCGGTCACCATCTTCAATGAGCAGACAGGTGGCGGCAATATCGATCATGTTATTTGAATCTGCCGGATTGGTTTTATTCCAGATAGATTTTGGTACCACACCAAACATGGCACCTCCATCCAGCTTAAAATTACCGGCTTCAATAGGATATATTTTCATGAATTTTTAGGTGATTTTAGGGTTCCTGAATAAATTCACTGTAAATATATTATTTTTTCACCGGGACTTATGGTGTCGTGGAAGTGGAAAGGTCGCTTCTGGCCTTCGGGATTAATAATTAAAATAGGCAGAAAATCTTTTTGCTGCTTTTTTTGTTCTTTAATCCATTGCCGGGTAGACATTTCCTCTTCTATAAGAATTTCATGCTCTGCTGCACTGTTGCTACTCAATTTATATGTCCACGGATCAAGTTTTGTCTTTGCGGCAAACATTGACGAAGCGTCTATCCTGTCAAGAAGATCTACGCCCGCACCAGATTCTTTTGGATCCATGAGCACAATCTTCTTCGGAATATAGAAGGAATCATTGGCCAGTTGTGCTGCCAGTAGATTGATCTCACTGTTGGCGGTGAGCGCAATAAAAGTGCCTTTGTCTATGGCATGGGCCTGTTCCATAGTCTCTTCTTTCAGAATGTTTCCAAAAATGGCATTTAAACCTTCATTTTTTGCCAGTTCTACCATGTCGCGGTTAGAATCTACAAGAGTAACATCGTTCTCTTTTGCGAGGTGCTTAGCCAGATGTATTCCCAACGGATTTGCACCCAGGATAAGAAAGCCTTTCCTGGATTCCTGATGGATAAGTTCCCCCCGATTTTTAAGCCATTTTGTGGTCCAGGTAAGGAAGACCGGAACTGTGAGGGTAGTAAAAATGGCCATGAAAACCAGGATAGAAAAGATTTCAGCAGAAATGATACCCATTTCAAGTCCAATACCCGCAATAATAATTTCAACTGCGCCCCTTCCGTTCATTCCGGTTCCTACAGTAAGACCTTCGCGCCATCCGTAGCCACTGGGCAGGTAGAACAAAGCAGTTCCTCCAATTTTTCCAATCATGGCTACTAAAGTTACTGCGATAAGCATCCAAAGGTCGGTTTGAAAAATGTCCAGCGTAACGTTAAATCCGGCGGAAACAAAAAATATAGGTGCTAAAAACCCGATGGATACATCGTGAAATATGTCATTGATCTCTTTGGAAATTTGCCTGTTAAAAACTCCGTCCCTAATGAAAAGCCCGGCCATAAACGCTCCAAGAATGCTGTGAAGGCCTGCAAGTTCGGCAAGTTCGGCAAAACCAAACACGATGATTAAAATAAGGGTAAAATGCAGGGTACGGTCTTTAATCTTAGCACGGCTAAGAGTTTTTCCCAAAAGAGGCAGAAGATAGATTCCTCCCACAGCAGTAAATATGAAGAACAAAATAGCCTTACCTGCTACCCATATGAGGCCAAGAGCATCAATATTCCCTACATCTACAAAACTCATTAGACCTGCGAAAATGATGAGGGCGAGCGTATCTGAGATTAAGGCTCCAGCCATCAAAACATAGGCAATACGGGTGTTGAGTAGCTTCAGGTCTACCAGGATACGGCTTTTGGTTGCCAGCGAGGTCACACCTACGGCAATGGCTACGAAGAGGGCAGCCATTTGAGTTCCGTCAAAGAGGATGATGGTGTAATAGCCAAGGCCAAAGGGTACAACAAAGCCTCCAATAGCTGCCAGGAGTCCCGGCCAGGATGCTTTTCCAAGATCCCTAAAGTTGATCTCCATCCCAATATATACCATGAGCAGGATAATTCCAACTTCGGCCAGGATGCTTATCATTTCGGAGGTTTCGAGCATTCCTAAAACTGCCGGACCTAAAATAATTCCTATCACCAGTTCTCCTAGAATGGCAGGATAGCCCAGTTTTTTTGCAGCGGCACCACCCACCCATGCTCCGGCGAGGATTATAAGTAGATTGAAAATATTGAATTCTTCCATAAGCCGATATTTTAGTGTGGGTTTAACTCAATAAAAGGAAGCTTCACAACAGTGAAGCTGATCGATTCTGTCAAAAATCACTTAAAAATAGCATTTTTTGCAGGAATTTTATTTTAAGAGTGACAATATCTACTACTTTTAAATCCTTTACTGGAAATATATGAAAGAATTCCTCGAGTTACTGAAACATGAATTTGAATTGCCGCTATCCAATCCGGTGCTGGTTTTTTCGCTTATCCTGCTTATAATCCTCATTTCTCCCATTGTATTGCGGCGCCTGAATATTCCCGGGATCATCATCCTGATTGTTTCAGGGATTGTTATTGGCCCATATGGTGCCGGAATCCTGGAACAAAGTGCTGCTATAGATCTATTTTCTACCATAGGATTGCTTTACATCATGTTTATTGCGGGCCTGGAACTCGACATGAACCAGTTTAAAGCGAACCGGAATAAAAGTTTTCTCTTCGGATTTTTCACGTTTAGCATTCCCCTGGGAATAGGCTTCCCTGTTTGTTATTTTCTTCTGAATTACGATTTCAACGCCAGTTTTTTAACTGCCAGTATGTTTGCTACCCACACCCTGCTCACATATCCCATAGTGAGTAAGCTGAAGGTATCAAAGAACGAAGCCGTGGCGATCACTGTGGGTGGAACTATACTTACAGATACTGCGGTACTCATTGTACTTGCAGTAATTATGGAAAACCATGAAGGCACCCTCAATGCTGCATTTTGGCAACGCCTGGGAATCTCTCTCGCAATTTTTTCGGTCATTATGTTCTTTCTTGTCCCCAGAATAGCCAAATGGTTCTTTACAAGCATGGAAAATGAAAAGCATTCCCACTACATATTTGTGCTTACTGTCGTGTTTATATCGGCGTTTCTAGCCGAACTGGCGGGAGTGGAACCCATTATAGGAGCCTTTCTTGCAGGGTTGTCCCTTAACAGGCTAATCCCCCATTCTTCGGCACTTATGAACAGGGTAGAATTTATTGGGAATTCCCTGTTCATTCCTTTTTTCCTGATAAGTGTAGGGATGCTGGTAGATATCAGTGTGATCTTTAGTGGGCCAATGGCGCTATTGGTGGCAGGAACCTTAACGGTAGTAGCTGTTTTAGGAAAGTGGCTTGCTTCCTTCCTCACCCAACTCACTTTCAAATATTCGGCCGCACAGCGAAAGGTTATTTTCGGGTTGAGCAGCGGGCATGCTGCGGCGACCCTTGCCGTGATCATTGTAGGTTTCAACGCAGGGATCATAGATGAAAATATTTTAAACGGGACAATTATCCTCATCCTGGCTACCTCTATAGTTGCCACCCTTGCCACACAAAGGGCGGCAGGTAAACTAAAAGCTGAATCTGATAAAGACCTCTCAAAAGAGGTAAAAAACGCCGAAGCTTTTAAAAATGAAACCATCTTACTGCCTATTGCCAATATTCTGAATTTTGACAAGTTGCTTGAGTTCGCAATCCTGATCAAGGATAAGACGTCTCCCAATCCCATTTCTATACTCTCGGTAGTGCCAAATAATGCCGAAGCAGAAATTAATATTGCCCGTGCTACCAACAAACTTGAAGATTTCGTTTCACAGGCCTCTGCCGCCGAAGCTGAAGTTACCATACATGCTACCATAGATCACAATGTTGCGCAGGGAATTGCCAGAAAGGCAAGGGAAATCATTGCCGATCTTGTCATTTTTGGATGGCCTTCAGAAAAAGGGCTTATCGATAAACTTATCGGCAAAAAGATGGAGCGCATTATTGATGCGAACAATAAAACTTCCTTTATTACTCACTTTAGCAGGCCACTTGCCACCCATAAACGATTGTTTTTAGTTGTACCGGCACTTGCCGAAGAGGAAGAAGGTTTCTCTTTGTGGGTAAGAAAGATCGAAGTGCTCTCTAAAGAGCTTAGTGTTCCGGTGGTGATCTATTGCAACGAGGTGTCAAAAAGGGCAATTTTAGAGCAGTTTAAAAAAATGAAGAGCGATTCTCCTGTGACCTTTAAGATCTTCAAGGAGTGGAACGATTTTCTCATTTTGGGCAGAGACATGCAGGAAGAGGATATTGTGGTGCTGGTCTCGGCCAGAAAGGGTTCAAAATCCTTTCAGAATGTACTAAGGGGTATTCCTGCCAAGCTTGAGAAATATTTCTTTGACAAGAGCCGTATTATTATTTTTCCTTAGCTTCTTCCGAAGAAACAAGGCGTACTGAAATCTAGAGATTCTGCAGTTAACGCATAAAAAGTTAACTTTATGGCTAATTTCCATACAAAAGTAAATAACATATGTTAGAACTAGCAGGCTTAGTTATCCTGGGAATACTGGCGCAGTGGGTTGCCTGGAAAACAAAGACACCGGCAATTCTCCCGCTTATCCTTATAGGCCTTTTTGTGGGACCTTTTTCCACTTTAATTTCCCATGACGGAACAAAGTGGCTCGAGCCTATTTGGAATGGGGAAGAAGGTGTATTTCCCGGGGAGAGCTTATTTTATTTCGTTTCTCTGGCTATTGCGGTCATTCTTTTTGAAGGAGGTCTTACCCTAAGGCGTGGCGAGGTGGGCAATATTGGTCCCGTTATCGTGAAGCTTATAAGTGTGGGGGTTGTGGTCACCTTTTTTGGAGCCGGGCTTGCAGCACATTTTATTTACGGGTTCTCGTGGCAAATATCTTTCCTGTTTTCGTCCCTTATTATAGTTACAGGACCTACGGTTATTGCACCTATTCTTCGGAATATTCCTCTTAAAACTCATGTTTCTTCCATCCTGAAATGGGAAGGAATTTTGATAGATCCTATTGGTGCCTTAATTGCCGTTTTGATGTACGAATTTATTCGCGTTGAAGGTGGGCAGGATTTTACCATTACAGCGCTTACAGAATTCGGGAAGATCATTCTATTTGGTTTCACCTTTGGTTTCACCTTCGCACATATCCTGGCCCTGCTCATAAAACGGAACGTAATACCTCATTACCTGCTTAATGTTTTCACCCTGGCCACGGTACTTGGGGTATTTGTACTTGCCGATACTTTTGCCCATGAGAGCGGACTTTTAGCAGTAGTGGTCATGGGAATGGTGATGGGTAACAAAAACCTGCCAAACATCAAGGAACTGCTTTATTTTAAAGAGTCTCTGAGCGTACTGCTCATTTCGATCCTCTTTATTCTTCTTGCAGCAAACATCGAAATCTCTGACCTGTTACTCATTTACAACTGGAAAGCGGCTATGTTGTTTGGGGTAGTGGTGTTCATTGTGCGGCCTATTGGGGTAATTCTGAGTTCCCTCGGTTCTAATCTTAAAGCCAATGAGATTGCCTTTATCAGCTGGGTGGGGCCCCGTGGTATTGTAGCGGCAGGTATTGCTTCCCTTTTCGGGCTTAAACTGGCCAGGGAAGGAGTTCCGGGAGCCGAATATATCACTCCGCTGGTCTTTATGGTTGTATTACTTTCTGTACTGCTCAATGCCACCACGGCACGAATTTTTGCTAAACTAGTTGGAGTATTTGTAAAAGATGCAGAGGGAATCCTCATTATTGGCGCATCTTCTGTTTCAAGGCTTATTGGTAAATACCTGCAAGACAATAATCGGCATGTGGTGCTGATGGATAACAATGGTGATAACATTATGAAGGCGAAGGATCTTGGCCTTGATGCTATTGCAGGTAGTGTTTATGAAGACGATCTTTTCAACAATGTTGAGCTCAATGATGTAGGTTACCTCATGGCTATGACCGGTAACAGTGACATCAATAAAACTGCGATAAACAAATTTACCAACCAGTATGGGGAAAAAGGCTCTTTCAGGCTTATTTCTTCGGATGAAATGAATGATCCGGAGACAAATCCTTCCGAAGGATTGTTTTCTCACACCGATGATTATATTAAATTAACTGAAGTAGCCAGAAGCTATCCCACCATTCATGAGGTAGTACTCAACAGCAGGGCGCATTATGAAGGTTTACTGGAAATATCTAAAACCGATCCTGACATTATTCCGCTTTTTGTAAAGACCGATACCGGCGAATTAAGGATTATCCCATCTCACAGTTCAGAAGTGGAAATTAGCAGCGGATACCAACTGGTTTATCTAGGTAAGAAGATCAAGAAGGAAGAAGAAGAACAGGAAGAGAACTACGAAGAAACAGTAGAAAAACTTGAAAGTGAAAACTAATCTTTATTGATCTTCTCCAGAAGCTCATCGGTTAATTCGAGGTTGTGGTAGACGTCCTGAACATCGTCATCTTCTTCAAATTTTTCAGTAAGTTCAATAATTTTAGCAGCTTCCTTTACGGGTAGTTCTACGGAATTTAGGGGTATGCGTTGGAGCCCTGCATTTTTTGGCTCCACGCCTAACTCTTCCAGTTTGGCATTCATGGCACCAAAATCGGTAAAATCTGTATATACATAAATTAGATCCTCTTCTTTTTCTATGGTGGTGGCTCCTCCCTCTATGAGTTCCAGTTCGAATTCTTCCATGCTTGAGGTTATAGACTTGCGGTCAATGCTGAAGACACCTTTCCTGTCAAAAAGGAACTCCAGGGAACCGTTGGTGCCAAGGCTGCCTCCATTCTTAGAAAAGATCGACCTTACCGAAGCCACAGTACGATTTGTATTGTCTGTAGTACATTCAATAAAGAAGGCGATCCCATGGGGGCCATAGCCTTCAAAGGTTACAAGTTCGAAATTGTCGGCCTCTGCCCCACTTGCCTTCTTTATAGCACGCTCAATAGTGTCTTTAGGCATATTGACTCCCTTGGCATTAGAAATTGCATTACGAAGTGCGGGATTGGCTTCAGGATCGGGTCCTCCACCTTCTTTAACAGCTACGCTGATTTCCTTGATCGCACGAGTGAATTGTTTTGCTCGTTTTTTATCCTGGGCTCCTTTGCGGTGTTTAATATTCGCCCATTTGCTATGTCCGGCCATTCAATTAGTCTTTAGTCATTAGACGGTAGTCTGTAGAAATATCTACCGTTTCGGATTAGAGATCTACAAATTTATAAAATTTGTGTCCGGGCTCAAATATCACAGGCTAGTATCAATGTTCTGGGTTGTCGCGGTTGAGATATTTTCTAAGCCCAGCAATCATTTTTGAAATCTCTACCAGTTCTTTTCTCAGGTTCTCATAAACTTCTTTACTGATAAATTCCTGTCTAAAGGCGACAGTAGAGCAAACTACACATTCTTTTAAGGAGTTATAAGCCGTACGAAGATATTTGTTGAAATCCTTATCTGTACTGCCGGAGCCTTCGGCTATGTTTAAAGCTATAGAAGTTGAAGCTCTCCTGAATTGGGAAGTTAATCCGTAACGCTCCTCTTGAGGATACTGGACAGTTATTTTATAGACATGGTCAATGAAATCCAGGGATTTCTAATAAACTTTTAAGTCTTCAAATTTGAATAGCATAAATTCTTAATTTAATGTATCTAAGGATCATAAAATTAATAACCTACAGCTTTAAAAGACTCATAAAGACAAGACTAAAATAATAGGCAGTTGTATTATTAGTAATATTTCTTTACCAATTTTACTACCGTCTACCAACTAGAGTCTACTAACTTAAGTTAAACGATTCTAATCGTTCAACTTAAGCACTGCCATAAAAGCTTCTTGTGGAATTTCTACGTTTCCAACCTGGCGCATTCTTTTCTTACCTTTTTTCTGCTTTTCAAGAAGTTTCCTTTTTCGGGAAATATCTCCTCCATAACATTTTGCGGTAACGTCTTTTCTAAGTGCTTTTACAGTTTCACGGGCAATGATCTTGGCCCCAATAGCTGCCTGAATAGGAATGTCAAACTGTTGCCTTGGAATTAATTCCTTCAGCTTTTCACACATTTTCTTTCCAATATCATAAGCATTGTCAACGTGCAAGAGAGCCGAAAGTGCATCAACTACGTTACCGTTGAGTAATACGTCAACCTTCACAAGCTTGGAAGCTCTCATACCTATTGGAGAATAATCAAAAGAAGCATAACCTTTAGAAACTGTTTTTAACCTGTCATAGAAGTCAAATACGATCTCTGCCAGCGGCATGTCAAAAGACAGTTCCACACGATCTGTAGTCAGATAGGTTTGATTGGTAATCTGTCCGCGTTTTTCGATACACAAGGACATCACAGGCCCAACAAAATCGGCTTTTGTAATGATGGTAGCTTTAATAAAAGGTTCTTCCACCCTGTCCAGACTGGAAGGTTCGGGAAGATCGGACGGGTTGTTCACCAGGATCACCTGGTCTCTGTTCTTATGAGTATATGCGTGGTAGGAAACGTTTGGAACTGTGGTAATCACAGTCATGTCAAATTCCCGCTCTAAACGCTCCTGAATGATCTCCAGGTGAAGCATTCCGAGGAAACCGCATCGGAAACCAAATCCCAGTGCTGCAGAACTTTCGGGTGTGAAAACCAGGGAAGCATCGTTGAGCTGAAGTTTTTCCATAGAAGCCCGAAGGTCTTCATAATCTTCGGTGTCTACAGGGTATATACCTGCGAAAACCATAGGTTTAACGTCTTCAAATCCCGGTACTGCTTCAGTGGTAGGGTTTTTTGCATCGGTGATGGTGTCCCCTACCTTTACTTCTTTAGCTTCTTTTATCCCGGTGATGAGGTAACCTACATCTCCGGTCTTGATCTCCTGTCTTGGAAACTGTTTCAGTCTTAAAGTACCTACTTCATCGGCAAAATAATCTTTATTGGTGGCGACAAACTTGATGTTCTGTCCCTTTTTAATAGAACCATTAATTACACGGAAATAAGTTTCAACACCGCGGAAAGGGTTATAAACTGAATCAAATATCAAAGCTCTTAAAGGGGCATCTACCTTTCCGGAAGGTGGCGGAATACGTTCAATGATCGCGGCTAGAATTTCTGTAATTCCAAGTCCGGTCTTTGCACTGGCAGGAATAATATCAGATGGGTCACATCCTAAAAGGTCTACAATATCATCGGTTACTTCTTCAGGATTTGCACTTGGCAGGTCTACCTTGTTCAACACAGGGATAATCTCCAGGTCATTTTCAAGCGCGAGGTACAGGTTTGAAATTGTTTGTGCCTGTATGCTCTGTGCTGCGTCAACTACCAGTAAAGCTCCTTCACAGGCAGCGATAGACCGTGAAACTTCATAAGAGAAATCTACGTGGCCGGGAGTGTCAATAAGGTTGAGAATATACTGTTCGCCCTTATAGGTGTAATCCATTTGGATCGCATGGCTCTTAATGGTAATTCCTCTTTCTCTCTCCAAATCCATACTGTCTAACAGCTGCTCCTGCTTCTCCCTGTCGGTAACAGATCCTGTGGAATCCAATAAGCGATCGGCCAGCGTGCTTTTTCCGTGGTCAATATGGGCTATAATGCAAAAATTCCGAATGTTCTTCATATATCAATTTCAACAAAGTTTTCCTTCGCAGAGAACCTTTCTGTTTAAAAGATACAAATATAGTTTTTTTAAAGGCTGGAAAGAAAAATTATCTGACAACCGGGGTGTCAAAAATGGCATTTATGAAGCAGGTTTTCTGTGCATAACTTTTATAAATTTTTTATAAAAGTATTTGCATATTTTAAAAATAAAAAGCTTCTTTGTAGAGCTTCCCTTCATAATTAAAGGAAAATTCCTTGTTAAGGCTTGGCGGGAAGAACTCATTGCGGCTATAGCCGGTAATAAATTCCAATGAATTACAGAACAATAGGTATTGATATAGGAGCGACTAAAACCAGGATTGGTGTCGTTCAAAATGCACAGGTAATTAAAGAAGCTGATTTCCCAACCTCCTCAACGGCTTCAAAACAGCAAATTTTAGATGAACTTTCCGCCGGAATCATAGAGGTCGCCGGAAATGATTTCTACGGAATAGGTATAGGGGTACCGGGACTGGTCGATGAGCAGAACGGCATTCTTTTCGATCTGTTGAACATCCCTTCTCTAAAAGAAGTACACCTAAAAGACTTTTTAGAGCGCCGTTTCAATAAACCCGTTCGTGTGACCAATGATGCAAACGTTTTCGCTATGGGCGAAAAAATGTTTGGCGAGGGGAAACCCTTTAAAAATATGGTTGGTGTCACGTTGGGATCAGGATTTGGCTGCGGAATTATCATTCACGACCAATTGTATTCCGGAGCATATTCAAGTGCAGGGGAAATAGGCGGTATTTCTTATCTCGACGGTACAGTGGAAGATTATTGTAGCGGAAAATTTTTTAAAGCACATGGCATTTCCGGAAACGAGGCTTTTAAAAAGGCACAGGCGGGAGATAAAGATGCCCTGTTGCTTTTTGAAGAATTTGGGACACATCTTGGTAATGCTATAAAGCTCATTTTAAATGTTCTTTCGCCACAAGCTGTATTACTGGGAGGATCTATAAGTAAAGCTTTTCCATTTTTTGAAGCCGGGCTTCAAACCACAATAGACAGTTTTCCTTTTAAGAAGGTGAGGGAGCAACTGCTTGTAAAACCTTCAGACACTTTAAATATTGCCCTTTTGGGGGCTGCAGCATTAATTTTGGCTGAAGCACCCTAAAAATCTTGACTACTACTAATTTTAATTCCCTATGGCTAAAACTACTCAAAACAAAACCTCGGCAGCTGCTAACGATTCCGGCGCCACCCGTTCAATAATCATTATTGGGGCACTCTTCTTTATTTTTGGATTTGTTACCTGGTTAAATGCTCTTTTGATTCCATATCTCAAGATTGCTTGTGAGCTCACCACCTTTCAGGCTTACTTTGTGACCTTTGCTTTTTACATCGCTTATGTGGTCATGGCACCTATCTCTACCAGGACCCTTAATCATTTCGGATTCAAAAAAGGAATGTCGGTAGCTTTGGGAGTAATGGCCCTTGGAGCCGTACTGTTCATTCCGGCGGCAATGAGCCGAACTTACCTGGTCTTTTTACTGGGCTTGTTCGTGATGGGTGGAGGACTGGCAATTCTTCAAACGGCAGTAAATCCTTATGTAACTATTGTTGGGCCGGCAGAGAGTGCTGCAAAACGAATTAGCATCATGGGAATTTGTAACAAGCTTGCAGGTGCCATAGCGCCAATTCTCATTGGAGTTTTCCTTCAGCTCGATAAAGCTGAAGTACTTGCCGGAACTACAGATGAAGCTGCCCTAGATGCAATGGCACTTCGTGTAATTCCTCCTTATATTGGTATTATCATCGTGTTGCTCGCTTTGGCGCTCTGGGTTTATAAATCAAGTCTTCCTGAAGTTGAGGCCGAAGATGAAGACGATGCTAACGCTCTTCAGAAAAATTCTAAGAAGATTACCGACTATCCGCACGCCATATTGGGTGTGATTACGCTTTTTATATATGTGGGTGTTGAAGTTATCGCTGTTGATACCATCATTGACTACGGAATTTTCCAGGGATTTGATTTTGAAACAGCTAAAGGCTTTACTACAGGAACTATGGCTGCCATGATTATTGGTTATCTTATAGGAATCGTGGCTATTCCGAAGTATATAAAACAGGAAAATGCATTGAAAGTTTGCGCTATTCTGGGAATAGTGTTCACTGTGGGTGCAATTTCCACCTCTGGCTTTATGTCGGTAGCTTTTATCGCGCTACTGGGATTAGCAAATTCTTTAATGTGGCCCGCAATATGGCCTTTGGCACTGGCAGATGTAGGGAAACTTACAAAAGCCGTTTCATCCCTGCTTGTAATGGGAATTGCCGGCGGTGCTATTATTCCTCTTGCTTATGGCGGTTTGGCAGAAGCAATGGACAAACAATCTGCATATTGGATAGCGGTACCACTTTATTTGTTCATTCTTTACTATGCAATTGCAGGACACAAAATTAGAAAGGCATGAGACCTTACATTCTGGCAGAAACCAACTGGAAAGCTATAAAAGAGCAAAAAACTGAGGTGGCTGTGCTCACCTGGGGCGCTACTGAAGCTCACAATTTTCACCTGCCTTATGCTACAGATAATTATCAGATAGAGGCCATTGCTGCCGAAGCTGCTAAAAAAGCATGGAGAGCAGGAGGGAAGGTGCTCGTGTTGCCAAATATTCCATTTGGGGTGAATACCGGGCAGACAGAAGTTGAGCTTTGTATGAATTTATACCCAAGTACACAGCTGGCCATCCTTAATGATCTTATAGAAGTGCTTAACAGAAGTGGAATCAAGAAACTACTGTTGTTAAACGGTCACGGCGGAAATAATTTTAAAGCCCTTTTAAGGGAAGTGGGAGCAAAGTATCCAAAAATGCTACTTGTGACCACAAGTTTTTTTCAGACGGTAGACCGGAAGGAGTTCTTTGAAGAAGCCGGAGACCACGCCGATGAAATGGAAACAAGTTTAATGCTGCATTTAAAGCCCGAACTTGTGCTTCCGCTTGAAGAAGCCGGAACGGGAGAGGAAAAAAGGTCGAAATTAACCGCCATTAAAGAGGGCTGGGCCTGGAGTGAAAGAAAGTGGCACATGGTGTCGGCAGATACTGGTATAGGAAATCCGAAGAAAGCTTCCGCAGAAAAAGGAAAGCGGTTTTTTGATGCCGTAACTCAGCAAGTTGCTGATCTTTTACTTGAAATGAATACAATAAAAAATGAGGATCGGTACGAGGAATAAAAACCCGGTCGAAAATTATAACCCTACAAAAATGTCATTATGAAATACCTTTTTAGAGGCCTTGGTTTCTTACTTTTTGCTGCCGTCCTTAATTCTTGTGGAGGAACAGAAACTTTAAAAGCCCCGCAAACTGCTGCCATTCCCGAAATTCCTGCCATTATCCCGTTGCCTGCACAGGTGAGCTGGGAAGATAAAGCCTATGTGATTCCTGAACAAAATACCATTTGCTATTCCGGGGAAGGAAAGGAGGCTTCTCAGTGGCTTGAAACCTTGCTTACCAAAGCAGGTTTTTCAGTTTCTACTAATGCTTCCGATAACTGCGGAAACTGGAAAATTGAACAGGACAGTTCCTTAAATTCTTCATTAGGAGAAGAAGGCTATCTACTGACAATTTCCGAAGAAGGCGTTCTGCTGAAGGCTGCTTCAAAAGCCGGACTTTTCTACGGAATTCAGACGCTGCGCCAAATGTTCCCAGCCAAAATTGAGAGTGAGGACTTAAAAGGCCAGGTGGCGCTTAGACATACTTCTATTGAAGACAAGCCAGAATTTGGATGGAGAGGAACCATGGTAGATGTCGCCAGAAGTTTCTTTGATCTGGATTATTTAAAGCGGCACGTTGACAGAATGGCGCTTTACAAGATGAACCGTTTGCACCTGCACCTTTCTGATGATCAAGGCTGGAGGATAGAAATTAAGGGCTGGCCGAAACTTACTGAGGTAGGTGGGAAAAGCTCTGTACGCAGAGGAAGATCAGGTTTCTTAACACAAGAGGAGTACAAAGAGCTGCAGGATTATGCTCTTGCAAGAAATATTATCATAATCCCTGAAATAGATATGCCGGGGCATATATACGCTGCTTTACTGGCCTACCCCGAATTAAACTGTGATGAATATTCAAATTTAACCCCAAAAAGGGCAATTCCGCCAGCTATTTTTGAAGATTACAATGTAGGCTGGAGTAAATTCTGTCTTGAGAAGCCGGAGATCTATGAGTTTGTTGCCGATGTGATTGAAGAAATGGCCGAAATCACTAAAGGACCGTGGATTCACATTGGTGGAGATGAGATTAAAGATCCAAGATATAAAGAGTTTGTTGTAAAGGCAGATTCTATTGTACAATCACATGGGAAAACAACTATTGGCTGGGAAGAAGTTACCCAGGCAGAGGTGAGTTCCAATCTTATTAGCCAGAGATGGCATGGGAAAGTTGAAAGCGTAGTAAAAGATATCAAAGTAATCCACTCCTTATGTACACAGCTTTATCTTGATCATGCAAATATCACAGGACAGGAGAATACCAATAACTGGTGCAAGAAAGACGGGGTTAGCCTTGAAGATACTTATAGTTTCATAAAAGACCATGAAAACGTGATTGGAGTTGAGGCAGCCGTTTGGAGCGAGTTTGTACTGAGCGACGAAATGATGGACAATAGATTCTGGCCCCGCGCTATTGCAGCGGCAGAAGTAGGCTGGACTAGCGGAGATAAAAGAGATTATCAGGAATTTACTACACGGCTTGGAAAACACGGGGATCGATTAAGGGCTTTGAACATCAACTTCTATAGAACTCCGGGTGTAGATTGGGGTTCAGAAAAAGCCATCCCGGGAGTCTTCTCTAATATCAATTACATTTCGAAATAAAATACAGTATGGAAAATAAACCAACAACCGAGAGATCATCTAACTATGATCATCTTGAGAATATGAGTACGCAAGAATTACTCACCAATATCAATAAGGAAGATAAAACTGTACCTCAGGCAATTGAAGAGCAATTACCGGCTATTGAAGAATTGGTGGATGTTATCGTTGCCCGGATGCAGGAAGGTGGAAGGCTCTTCTATATAGGAGCAGGAACCAGCGGAAGATTGGGTGTACTGGATGCTTCTGAATGCCCACCAACCTTTGGAGTTTCTGAAGATTGGGTGATAGGATTAATAGCAGGGGGTGACCATGCCCTAAGACATGCTGTTGAAAATGCAGAAGATGACCTGGAGCAGGCCTGGAAGGATCTGGAAAAATTTCATATTACCAAAAAGGATGTGCTCGTGGGCATAGCAGCTTCAGGAACTACGCCTTACGTCATAGGCGGGGTTAAAAGAGCCAGGGAAGAAGGAATAGCGACGGGATGTATTACCTGCAACGATAGCAGCCCTTTAGCTGCAGCAGTAGAATTTCCTGTTGAAGTAGTGGTAGGGCCCGAGTTTGTTACCGGCAGTACCAGGATGAAAGCAGGTACTGCTCAAAAGTTAGTGCTCAATATGATCTCTACCAGCAGCCTCATAAAAATGGGGAGAGTGAAAGGTAACAAAATGGTGGATATGCAGTTGTCCAACAAAAAACTTGTTAACCGTGGTATAAAGATGATTATGGAAGAGCTTAAAATTGAAGAAGAGGAAGCGGCAAAGCTTCTGGAAAAATATAAAAGTGTTCGAAACGTTTTAAGGAATTTTGAATCTAAAAATTGATATATTCTCACTTTCCTTAAACTTTAATAAAAATTTTATAAAAGTATGGACGAGATAAGTTATTTATTTTAACAAAAGTTTTTATTGTAATATAATTTGATTTATCTTGCTCCAACTTTTTATAAGACCAACTATTGATCATTTAATCTAAATTTAATCATGAGAAGAAAATTACATCTGCTTCTTGTCTTTTTTATTTTAGGCGTTTTGACGAAATCGTTTGCGCAGGAAATAGAGATTTCAGGACAAGTACTCGATGAATCTGGAATGCCAATTCCAGGAGCGTCGGTTTATCAAAAAGGGACCTCAGTGGGTACAACCACCAATTTTGACGGGGAATACTCTCTTAACGTGACCGGGGCTAATCCCGTATTGGTTTTTTCCTATGTAGGATTCGAAACCCAGGAGATTCCGGTGAACGGAAGAGACATTGTTCAGGTAACAATGACCAGTGATGTGCAGGACCTGCAAGAGGTTGTTGTTGTTGGATATGGTGTTCAGAAAAGAGCGAACCTTACAGGGGCCGTATCTACAGTAGATACCGAAGTCCTTGAAGCAAGGCCTATTACCGATGTGGCCCGTGGTTTACAGGGAACGACTCCTGGTCTCACAATTAGTGCACCAAGTGGACAAATTGGGGATAATCCAATGATCAAACTTCGTGGTAATGTGGGAACCCTTGGAACTGATGGAGGAGCTGAACCTCTTATTCTTGTGGATAACGTGGAGGTGCCAAACCTTCAAATGATCAACCCACAGGATATTGAAAACATTTCTGTACTTAAGGATGCAGCTTCAACCTCTATATATGGTGCCCGTGGTACCTGGGGTGTTATTCTTATCACTACTAAAAAAGGACAAAGAAATACAGCTCCAACAATTTCATATTCGAACAACTTTAGCTGGCAAACTCCTACGACCATACCAGAGATCGCACCGGCAGCTGACGGTGCCGAAATGGCTCTTGCAGCTGTGAGAAGGAGAATCCCAGATCTTCCTTCTTTTGGTACTGTTGGTATGTACTTTGACGACCTTGGAGTGCAAAAAATGAGAGAGTGGGAACAGCAGTATGGTGGTCAGGATTTAGGACCTGAAATGGTGCTTGGCCGTGACTTCGAGATTAGGGATGGTCGTTTATTCTTCTATCGTTCCTGGGATGCGATGGATCTGTTTGTGAAAGAATGGTCTCCGCAACAAAAACATGATCTTTCTGTATCAGGTGGTAGTGAAAATACAAACTATTATCTGGGGCTTGGATACCTTGACCAGGTAGGGGTTTTAAAAACAAATCCCGATGAATACCAGAGGTATAACATTAATCTTAGTGTTAACTCTTCTATTACCGATTGGGTCTCTACACGAGCAAACATTCAATATAACAGTTCTTTAACTACACAGCCTTTCTACTTTTCAAGTGCCACATATGATCCATGGTATTATGTTACCAGGTGGCCGGCTGTATATCCTTACGGTACTTATGAAGGGCATCCGTTCAGAAATCATATTTCTGAAGTAGAGCAGGCAAATATGAATGAGTATACAGATAATATGACAAGGATAACACTGGGAGGAACATTGACTCCTATTGAAGATCTTTCTATTGATTTTGATTATACTCATGACCGTAACGAAGGCCATGAACATAGAGTTGGTGGTGTACTTTCAGCTTATAATTTCTGGTCTACAGGTTCAAACCTTGTGTATGAACCATATAGTAGTGCGTCCTACAACAGAGTGGAATACGCTTCTGACTGGAGTAACCGAAATACAGCAAAAGCTTTTGCCACATACAATAAGTTATTGGGAGAAGATCATGACATTAAGATAATTGCGGGGGGAGATTACGAAGAGTACGAGTATTGGTATCATTCTTCCGAAAGAAGAAACCTTATTGACCCAGACAAAGGGGAATTAGATTTGGCGACTGGTGATCAATTTGTTGATGGTGCCAGGAACAAATGGAAAAATCTTGGTTTCTTCGGAAGAATAAACTATTCATTTCAAGATAAATTCTTACTGGAAGTAAATGGACGTTATGATGGAGCTTCTCTTTTGTCAGCAGATAAAAAGTGGGCATTCTTTCCATCTTTCTCGGCAGGTTACGTACTTTCTGAAGAAGATTATATGGACTTTAGTAAGCCATACCTGTCTTTCCTGAAATTGAGAGGTTCATGGGGATCTTTGGGGAATCCTAATGCATCACTTGGTAGTATTTACCGAATAATGAATCCTTCCAATTCAGGATGGGTTATTGATGGTGCCGATCGTGTTACTGTAGGGACACCTCCTGCGCAACCTGCCAGTTTAACCTGGGAAACTGTGACAACCCTTGATCTTGGAGTTGATGCAAGATTTTTCCAGAACAGGCTAGGGTTAAGTTTTGACTGGTATGAAAGAGTGGTTAGCGATATGCACAGTGCTGGTGTTACCCTTCCAAATTCTTTTGGAACAGGAGCTCCAAAAAGGAACTATGGAGAGTTAACAACTACCGGTTTTGAAATTGCAGCCGACTTTAAACATTCCTTTGATAATGGCTTGAATATTAGTGCGACAGCAACTTTGACAGATTACGAGGAAGAGATCACTAAGTTTGCCAATTCGACCATGAGAATTTATAACAATTATGAAGGAAAGATGCTTGGAGAAATATGGGGATATGAAACTGATAGATTATACCAGGAAAGCGACTTTAATGCCGATGGTACTCCTGTAGCAGGAATCCCTTCACAGGAACTTTACGAGAATAGCTGGTTCCAGTATGGCCCAGGTGACGTAAAATACCGTGACCTTAATGGGGATGGTGTGATTAACTATGGAACTGAAACTGTGGGTGATTCGGGAGACATGAAAGTTATTGGGAATTCTACTCCTCGCTGGCAGTATGGTTTCAGAATTGCTGCAGATTGGAAAGGGTTTGATCTTAGCGTATTTATGCAGGGAGTTGGAAAAAGAGAAATGTGGGCAAACGGGCCTGTTGTAATTCCTGGTTACCGTTACAACGAAGGTTGGTATGCACACCAATTGGATTATTGGACCCCTGAGAATACCAATGCATTCTATCCAAAGCCAACAGACCAGTCTCAGTCAAATACAATAAGGAACTTTATGCCTCAAAGTCGTTACCTTCAGGATATGTCATATCTTAGAATGAAGAACCTTACTGTAGGATATTCGCTTCCGGGCAATATTACAGAGAGTTTAGGCATGAATAAATTCAGGGTTTATTTTAGTGGAGAAAACCTCTTTGAATGGGATAATTTAGACATGCCATTAGATCCGGAAGTAGATTACACAAGTGCTGGTCTTAATGATCCAAATACTTTTGGACGGGTGTACCCCTTCCGTAGAAACCTTTCTTTTGGAATTCAAGCGTCCATATAATAAAAAATTAAAAGAAGTATGAAGACTACGAAATTATATTTAATGCTTTTTCTGGCCCTTGGAATTATAGGCTGTGAAAAAGATTTTCTGGATGTGCCGCCCACAAACCAGTTTGAAGATCCCGGCTACTGGACTTCAGAAGAAAATGTAGAGACTTTTGCTTATGGCTTTTACCCTGCGTATTTTGTAGGGTATGGCTCTGGCTACACCTGGGGAGATTACTTTTCAGGAGAAGTTTTAAACGATGATTTTGCCCCTGCGGCACCCGCACAATTTACCAGAGTTGCACCTGCTTCAGGTGGAGGATGGGATTTTGGATGGGTGCGTAAGGCAAACATATTTATCGACAGGCTTCAATTAGCCGATATGGATGAAGAAGCCAACGCTCACTGGACAGGGATAGGTCGTTTCTTTAGAGCACTTGAATACCATGATCTTGTTAGTCGTTTTGGTGATGTGCCATGGTACGAAGAAGAGATCGCCGAAAATGATGTTGAAAACCTTTACCGTCCTCGTGACTCTCGTGGTTTCGTTATGGATAAAGTTCTGGAAGATTTTAGATATGCTGCAGAAAACGTAAGAGAAGATGTGAAGAATGAAGGCCAAATGGTCAATCGAAACGTTGTTTTAGCTTTTATGTCCAGAATATTCCTTTTTGAAGGAACGTGGCAAAAATACAATAACGGTGATACCGAAAGAGCTGCAGAATATTTAGAAGCTGCAAAATGGGCTGCGAATGAAGTTATTCAAAGCGGGAAATTCTCTCTGGGAGATTATAGATCTGTTTTCAATTCTCTCGATCTTTCCGGTAATCCAGAAGTGATCCTATACAGGGAATATGAAGAGGGAATACTTACTCATGCTCTTAATAGTTATAACAATAAAGAGCCTCAAACCGGGCCTTCCAAGGATGCTCTCGATACTTATTTAGCTGAAGATGGGCTTCCGGTAGAACTCTCTCCGCTTTATGAAGGAGATCATGGGGTAGATGAGTTATTCGCAAACAGGGACGGAAGAATGTCTGAAACTTTTGTTCCTTATGAACTAAGAGTAAATCAAACCAGTTCCAGGTATTCAACATCTGGTGTGGCAGTACATAAATTTCTCAATGAAGAGATTGCCGAAGATCCTGTAGGCAGTTCCAACCTTAACCCAACCGATGCTCCCATCATTCGTTATGGAGAAGTTTTGATCAATTATGCTGAAGCTGCAGCCGAATTAGCCACTCTTGGAGGACCTGCACTTACTCAGGCCGATCTTGATAAGTCGATCAATGTACTACGTGCCAGGCCAGAAGTTGATCTACCTGCTTTACAACTCGCTGGTGATATGCCCGCAGTGAATGGTCAAACCTACGACGATCCCGATAGGGATCCAAGTGTCCCTGCTATTATATGGGAAATTCGTAGAGAGCGAAGAGTAGAGCTCATGATGGAAGGCTTTAGAAATGATGACCTTAGACGTTGGGGTAAATACAACTATGTAGATACTATAGAGAATTACCCTATCAACATGGGTGCATGGATTGATAAAGAGGTGCTTCAGGCCCAGAATCCTGATGCAGATCTTTCTGCAATTCATTTAGCCGATGTTGAAGGTAACAGGTTACCTGCGAGTGCAACCAAAGGCTATATTGTGCCTGCATCTTCACCAGAGGTTCAAAGACCTTTTGATGATCCAAGAGTGTACCTAAGACCTTTACCGTTAGATCAAATTAAGCTTTATGCAGATCAAGGGGTTGAACTGGAACAAAACCCTGGCTGGTAGTTAATTAACCATCCTGGTATTTCAGATAAATTAGCCCCCTTTGGTGAAAACCTGGGGGGCAATTTTTTATATTTTTTTGCGTAGTCTATCTTATCCCTTACACCTCAATCATGACACGAATTAAAACCTCTTTTATTCTTTTTTGCAGCATACTTTTGTTGTTGCAGGCTTGTAAAACCCAAAAATCTACAACACCTACTCCCAAAGAACCTTCGGAAGTAGCACAAGTACCCCAACCTGAAAGGCCCGAAGCACCTGCTGAACCACAAGAAATTCCTACACCACTTCCGGTAAAAGACACCGTTGCAGTTGTTGAAGAGATTATTGAAGAACCTGTCAATCATCCACAGGCCGATAGGGAATTCCGTGCTGCCTGGGTGGCCACTGTGGCCAATATTAACTGGCCCAGCAAACCTGGGTTGAGTGTTACAGAGCAGCAAAGGGAAGCTATTGCCTTGCTTGACATGCTTAAAAAGAACAATTTTAACGCGGTGATCTTTCAGGTTCGCCCGCAGGCAGATGCTCTTTACGAGAGTGAATTAGAACCCTGGTCTTATTACCTTACAGGAAAGCAGGGACAGGCACCTGAACCTTTTTATGATCCGCTTCATTTTTGGATAGAGGCCGCTCATGATCGCGGGCTGGAATTACACGCATGGCTTAACCCTTATCGTGCACATCATTCTTCCAAAGAGATCAGTGAAGAGTCAGTAGTAAAAACTAATCCTGAGCTTGTGGTAAAGCTTAAGAACGGAATGTGGTGGATGGATCCTGCACAAGAAGGAACCAAACAACGTTCAACAGCCGTTGTAATGGATCTTATCAAGAGATATGATCTCGACGGAATCCATTTTGATGATTATTTCTATCCGTATGATTCATATAATAACGGAGAAGATTTTCCCGATGACAAGAGTTGGACAGCCTATCAAAATACAGGTGGAAAATTGACAAGAGGAGACTGGAGAAGATATCACGTAAACGATTTTATAGAAAACCTTTATAAAAAAATAAAAGCTGAAAAACCGGCCGTAAAATTCGGATTGAGCCCCTTCGGCATCTGGAGACCCGGATACCCAAAATCTGTAACAGGCTATGATCAATACGATGAGCTTTATGCCGACGCAAAACTATGGCTTAATAAAGGCTGGGTAGATTACTACACGCCTCAGTTGTACTGGAAGATAAATACCGAAGGCCAAAGTTTTCCTGTTCTCCTGGGATGGTGGGGTAGCCAAAACTTTGAAGAACGTCACCTGTGGCCTGGCATTAATGTAGGTCTTGGAGGAGATGAGAAAAATATTGATGAAACTATCAATCAGATCATGATCACCCGGGGAATGATGCCCAAAAATCCGGGAGTAGTGCACTGGAGCATTGGTCCTCTTGTAAAACATCCGGAGCTTCTAAAAAGCATTTCTGAAGGGCCATATAAAAAGCCGGCACTGGTTCCTGCCAGCCCGTGGTTAGACAATACAGCACCCGAAAGTCCTGTTGTTGTACCAGTTACTGAAGGCCAGTCAATTAAAATTACCTGGGTACCTCCCGTCAATGCTGAAGATGGTTTTAAGTATGTTGTTTATTTTAAGTATGGAGATACCTGGAGCTACAAGATTTTTGACCGCAATACTAATGAAACTAAATTTAGCCAGTATGTTGAAAGGAAGAATGGAGAAAAGGTCTTTTTAGAGGCTGTTGCCGTAACTACTATTGATCGCACAGGCAATGAAAGTGCTTTTCAGGAAATTCTCCTAAACAAGAAATTGTAATTTATAAACATTAATTCAAACCTATGACACCCCTCCTGGTCTTTGGTATCATTTTGGGATACTTCCTGCTGTTGATGGCAATTAGTCATTTCACCTCTCAAAAAGCCGATAATTCTACCTTCTTTACCGCCAATAGGCAATCCCCATGGTTCCTTGTAGCTTTTGGAATGGTAGGAGCATCTTTATCTGGGGTTACTTTTATTTCGGTTCCCGGGGAAGTTGGAAATTCTGGATGGACATACCTGCAATTTGTAATGGGAAATATGGTGGGCTATGCCATCATTGCTCTTGTTTTAATTCCGCTTTTTTATAGGCTTCGGCTGGTTTCCATTTATCAGTATTTACAGGACAGGTTTGGACAAAACTCCTATCTCACAGGCTCTGGCTTCTTTTTGATCTCCCAAACAATTGGCGCTTCATTTAGATTATTCCTGGCAGCACTGGTGCTCCAAATTGCCTTTTTTGACGCCTTTGGTATTCCTTTTTATGTTACGGTCTTTGTCACGATCACCCTTATATGGCTTTACACTTTTAGAGGAGGGATAAAGACTATTGTGTGGACAGATACCCTGCAAACCACCTTTTTACTTCTGGCAGTTCTCATCAGTATTTATATGATCATGGACCAGATGAACCTGGGGCCTGCAAGGGTTATAGATGTGGTGTCAAACAGCGATATGTCAACCATTTTTGACTGGAACTGGAAGTCTGATCGTAATTTCTTTAAAACCTTTCTCGCCGGGATATTTATCACCATCGCCATGAATGGGTTGGATCAAAATGTGATGCAAAAGAATTTGACTATTGAAAAAACCTCCGATGCTCAAAAGAACATCTTTTGGTTCTCTCTTACCTTCTTCTTTTCTACAGTACTGTTCCTCGCACTCGGAGTATTGCTTTACAAATTTGCATTAGATCAGGGGCTTGAGATCCCACAGAGTACAGATGATTTGTACCCAATGTTAGCACTTAATCACTTTGGAGTTCTTGCAGGTATTGTTTTCCTTCTTGGTATTGTGGCTGCAGCTTTTTCCAGTGCCGATTCTGCATTAACGGCGCTAACCACCTCCTTTTGTGTTGATATTTTAGACATTCCCAAACGTAAGCAGGAAAATCAGAAAAAGACAAGGCTATTGGTGCATATTGGCTTTACACTCCTCATGTTCTGTGTAATTGTCGCTTTCAATGAGGTGAACGACAGTAGTGTTGTAAACTCAGTATTTAAAGTAGCAGGATTTACTTATGGTCCGCTCCTCGGGTTATTTACCTTCGGTTTGCTCACCAAAGTAAAAGTGAAGGATAAATTTGTGCCTTTGGTTTGTATTGCTGCCCCGTTACTTTCGGTCCTGCTCGATGTAAATTCTACGGCCTGGTTTAATGGATATAAATTTGGTTTTGAAATCTTGCTGGTCAATGCGGCCATAACCTGTTTTGGACTATTCCTTTTAAAGAAGCGTACTTAAACTCATAACATCCTTAAAATGTGAAAAAATGAGACCAATAAAATCATTGACAATTGTTAGCCTTCTGTTATTCATTTCTTCAGTTTCATTTGCTTCGAAAATAAAGGATGACAGTATATTTATTAGGGTTAACCAGGCGGGTTATCTCACAGCAGATACAAAAGTGGCTATTGCTTTTTCTGAAGCTTCAGTGAAAGGTAACTTCAATCTTTATGATGCCGAAACAGGCAAGAAAATTTTCCGCGGAAAAATAGTTCCTTCAGAAGTAAAAGCCTGGGGAACATTTTCTCATTACTACAGCCTTGATTTTTCTGAAGTAAAAACTCCCGGGAAATATTTTATTAAAGTTAATAATAACCGTTCCAAAAGTTTTGGGATTGGGCGGGAGCATTCTTATAAAGATTACCATGAAGATCTCATTGGGTTTATGAGACAGCAGCGCTGCGGTTACAATCCATTTCTTGAGATGGTTTGTCATCAGCGTGATGGCAGGACCATGTACGGTCCCATGCCCGATTCTACTTTTGTAGATGTTAGCGGCGGCTGGCATGATGCAGGCGATCAGTTAAAATACCTTATTACGTCCAGCAATGCTACCGCCAGGATGCTGAAAGCTTATGAACTGGCCCCCGATAAATTTGGTGATAAAGTAAATGAACTGGGGCAGGAGCAGCCAAACGGAATCCCCGATGTGCTTGATGAAGCCAAATGGGGGCTGGACTGGATCCATAAAATGCATGCCGGCCCCGATATGCTTTTTCACCAGGTCGCCGACGATCGCGATCACCTGGGGATGAAGTGGCCCGATAAAGATTCTTCAGATTATGGCTGGGGCCCCAACAGTTATCGTGTGGCCTACTTTGCAAATGGAAAACCACAAGGTCTAAGAGAACATAAAAGCAAAGCTACAGGAATAGCAAATTTAGCCGGTAGATCGGCTGCTGCCATGGCCATTGCTGCCAGAATTTGGAGAGAAGAACTCAATGATCCTGTGTTCGCCCAAAAATGTGAAAATGCAGCCTTGGAACTATATGCGATGGGAAAAGAGCAGGAAGGGTACCAACAGGGAAATTCTTATGGCTCCCCTTATCGGTACAATGAAGATACCTGGGCAGATGATATGGAATGGGGTGCGGCCGAACTCTTCAAAAACACCGAAGATCAGGAATTTTTAGAAGACGCCAAACGTTATGCACGCTTAGCCAATACGGTTTCTTGGACAGACAAAGAGGATGCTGAACATTATCGTTATTATCCATTTATCAATGTTGGTCATTTTGCCCTTTATGAGCATGTAGATCAAGAAACAAAAAATGAACTGGCAGGATACTACCGTACCGGAATTGAGCATGCGCTGGAAAGAGGTGCCAAAAATGCCTTCCAGATAGGTGTGCCTTTTATCTGGTGCTCCAACAATCTGGCGGTAGCACTTACCACACAAATTATCCTGTACGAGAAAATGACTGGAGATAGTCAGTACCACGATTTTATGCTGGCACAACGCGACTGGCTTTTAGGAAGAAATCCCTGGGGCACCTCCATGTTCATGAATATTCCTGAAACCGGCGAATATCCCGAAGATGTGCATACCAGCGTCTGGTTTCTTACCAAAAAAGAAGTTCCGGGAGGATTGGTAGATGGACCTGTCTATGCTTCGGTTTATAATAGTTTAACCGGGCTCCACCTTGCAGAACCCGACGAATTCAGCCATTTTCAAAATGATTTTGTAGTTTACCATGATGATTTTGGAGATTATTCTACCAATGAACCCACTATGGATGGAACTGCAGGAGCTATTTTTATGATGGCTTATTTTGGGGAGCCACAAAAGGAGTAACGAGATGTATTTAAAGACTCATGCTTATAATCTGGAGCTTAAGAACACCTTTAGGATAAGTCATACCTCGAGGGATTTTCAGCCAACGCTCATCGTGGAGCTAAGCGACGGGAAATACACAGGCTATGGAGAGGCTGCGGCAACCTCCTATTACGGCGTTACTGTCGAAGGCATGGCCAAGAAAATATTGTCTCTCGAAAATGTCATTTTAGAGAACTTACATAAATCGCCTGAAGCACTGTGGGAGATCACAGCACCTTTTCTTAAAGACAATTCCTTTGCGCAATGTGCGCTCGATATCGCAATGCACGACCTGCATGGAAAAAGGAATAATTTGCCGCTTTATAAGATGTGGGGGCTCTCTCTTGAGAATATTCCGCTTTCCAATTATACTATTGGGATCGATACTGCGGAAAAAATGGTGCAGAAGATTCAGGAATTTCCGTGGCCGCTTTATAAGATCAAATTGGGGACCGACCATGATGTGGAGCTTGTAAAAGAGCTTCGGAAGCATACGGATGCCATTTTTAGGGTAGATGCCAATGCCGCCTGGACTGCTGCACAAGCCATTGAAAATTCAGTTTTGCTGAAGGATCTTGGGGTGGAGTTCCTGGAACAACCACTTCCGGCTAAAGATGAGAAAGGCATGGCTGAAGTTTATGAAAAGTCAGTTTTACCTGTTATTGCCGACGAAAGCTGTATTACTGAAGCCGATGTAGATAAGTGCGCCCGTTACTTTCACGGGATCAACATTAAACTCACCAAGTGTGGCGGCTTAACGCCAGCCCGGCGTATGATAGCCCGCGGGAGAGCTTTAGGACTAAAGATCATGGTGGGCTGCATGACAGAATCTACTGTGGGAATTTCGGCAATTGGCCATTTACTACCTTTACTGGATTATGTGGATATGGATGGCGGAATGCTTATCAAAAATGACATTGCCCACGGTGTAAAAGTTTATGATGGCAAAACCCATTTTCCCGACAGGAATGGCACCGGGGTAGAACTCTACGAGAATCTAAAACTGAGCTTATGAAGCTGCGTCAATTTGGAAATACAGATCTTTATGTTAGTGAAGTAGGTTTTGGAGCCTGGGCAATAGGGGGTGGCGCCATGGTTGGAGATACAGCCATAGGTTGGGGAGAAGCAGATGACCAGACCTCCAAAAATGCCATTTTTAAGGCTCTTGACAGAGGAATTAATTTCTTTGATACGGCCGACATCTATGGGTTGGGCCATTCCGAAGAATTGATTGGTAAAACTCTGGGTAACCGGGAAGAAGTAATTATTGCTTCAAAAGCCGGAAATGTTGCCCGCAGTGGCCAGTTTGGAACAGATTATTCTAAAGATCACATTATAAAAGCTTGTGAAGCCAGTTTAAAAAGGCTTAGGCGGGAGACTATAGATTATTATCAATTGCATAGTGCCGGGCTTTCTAATTTACAGGATGGTGAATGTACTGAAGCCATGCAAATGTTGCAAAAACAAGGAAAGATCAGGTATTGGGGATTGTCCCTTAATACTTATGAACCAAACCCTGAGGCAGAATATTTGATGGAGAATAAGCTGGGCAGCGGTTTTCAATTGGTTTTAAATATGATCAACCAAAAAGCCCTGCCGCTAACAAAAAAGGCTTCTGAAGCAGGCTATGGGATCATTGCACGCATGCCTTTGCAGTTTGGCCTGCTTACCGGAAAGTTTGATACAGGCGCAGAATTCCCCAAAAATGATCACAGGAATAAAAGGCTTACTCTGGAAGTGATCGACGCTTATAAAAAAGGGATGAAAGATATTTTGCCCCTATGTGAAAAGTACGGCCTCACCAAGACTGAACTTGCCATGAGCTTTATACTAAGCCATTCAGAAATCTCTACAGTAATTCCCGGAATAAGAACAGCAGAGCAGGCAGAAAAGAACACCAGGGGCATTACACAACTTCAGGAAGAGGATTTGCAAATGATCAAAAATGCTGATTTAGATTCATTGATGGAGAAGATCATTCAGCAGGGATAACCGTGTATCGCGAAAGAAGCATTTAATAGTTATAATGGAAATGAATAAAATTTAAACTTATGAAATCAATTAGAAATTTCACCTTTTTGGCACTTCTGCTTTCGGTCTCTCTTTACTCCTGCAAAGACAGGGAATCTTCAACTTCCGAAGAAAATGAAGCAGATCAATATATAGCCGAGGTTAAAGATGAATATGCACCTGATTCCCGCGTAGCGCTTTTCGACATAGAAGCCAGGCAGGAGGGAGATGTATATGTACTAAAAGGAGAATCCAACATGCCTGAAGCAGTTTCTACCTTAAAGCAAAAATTGGACGCTCAAAAAATAGCTTATAATGACAGTATAGCCCTGTTGCCTTCAGCCGATTTAGAAGGAAAGACAGAAGGGGTGGTGAAGATCTCTGTAGCCAATCTCCGCTCAAAGCCTACACATTCTGCGGAATTAGTTACGCAGGCTACTATGGGAATGCCGGTAAAAGTCTACAAAAAAGATGGTGGCTGGTATTATATTCAAACCCCTGAAGGCTACCTTGCCTGGGTAGATTACGGCGGAATCACTCCCATGACCCCACAAGAATTGAGCGAATGGAAAGCTACCGAAAAGCTCATCTATCTGCACACTGCAGGATCTTCGTATGAAAAGCCTAATGAAGACTCACAGGTGATTTCAGATCTCGTTGCAGGAAATGTTCTGGAGCTTGTAGGGGAAAATAGAGGATTTTACGAGGTGAAATACCCAAATGAAAAAACAGCTTTTGTAAAAAAGGAGGAAGCCCAGGCTTATGAGCAATGGCTTACCACTTTAGAACCTACGGGTGAAAACCTAATCGCAACAGCAAGAGATATGATGGGTGTGCCTTATCTGTGGGGGGGAACTTCTCCAAAAGGAGTAGATTGCAGCGGCTACACCAAAACCATTTTCTTTCTTAACGGAATGGTCTTACCCCGCGATGCGTCCCAGCAAATTGTGGCAGGGCAGGAGATTGATTCGGTGAAGAACTTTGAGAATCTTAAGGCAGGAGACCTGCTTTACTTCGGAAGAAAAGCTACAGATACTACTTCAGAAAGGATCATCCACGTAGGAATGTGGATTGGAGATAACAAATTCATCCATTCAATGGGCGAAGTGCATATCAGTAATTTTGATACCACCGCTACCGATTTTGATGAATACAACTACAACCGATATCTGCGCACCAAGAGAGTTCTTGGCACCAATGATGAAAAGATCATCTATCTCGCGCAGAGCGATCTTTTTACAGAAGATAATACAGACTTCAAAAAATAACTCTAAAAAAGCGGCTTTTCAGGCCGCTTTTTTATTGTAAGCCGTTGGGGAAAATTGCCACGGAAAGTTTTTAAGTAATAAAATTAATTAGATAAAAATGAAGCAATTGAATTCTTACCTCCTTGCAATTTTATTTGGTTTCACCTCTGTATGTATGTTTGCCCAGGAGAATACCCGGCAAATGCTGAAGCAGAAAACAGAAAAGCAGCTCGAGGAGATCTTCAACAGCTCTCCAGCTATTTCGGGTATGGTAGCCATTGATCTTACTTCTGGAGAGAAGATCAGCTGGAATCCTGATGTTCAGTTTCCTCAAGCCAGCTCCATAAAAATTCCGATCCTTATGGAAGTCTTTAAACAGGCCAATGAAGGTGAATTTTCCCTTTCCGATCCTTTGCCTGTAAAGTCAGAAAATCTTGTAGGCGGTACCGGGATCCTGAAACATCTTGAAGATCCTGCACCTTTAAGCATTAAAAACCTCGGAATTTTAATGATCGCCCTAAGTGATAACTCTGCCACCAATGCATTAATAGACCTGGTAGGCATTTCAGAGGTCAATAGCACGCTGAAAAGCCTTGGAGTAAACAACACCCTTCTACAGCGAAAAATGATGAATTCTGCGGCTTCTGCAAGAGGCGAGGAAAACTTGGCAACACCTGAAGAGGCTGCAAAAATCCTTCAGCTGTTATACAACGGTAAATTTATTAATCCTGAAGTTTCGAAGGAGATCATCGAAATCCTGAAAACGACCGGCAGGGAAGACAGCCGGCTCGCTGCCGGAATCCCCGAAAGCACTTCAATAGCTTTCAAACCCGGATTTATTGACGGAGTTTCCACAGAATGGGCGATTGTTCTATTGGAACAGCGGCCTTATGCCGTTGCCATGATGGAAAGTCATAAGGTTAAAGGGGAAGCAGAAGAGGTGATGGAAGAAGTGTCAAAGATTCTGTTCAACTATTATTGGAGGATTGGGAGTGCCAGTGAATATGGTACCTATGTAAAGTAATGATCAGGGAACAATGATCCAGTATTAGGGAATATTGGGCTAAAGCCCTGAGGATGGTTGTTTTCTTTACCCATAGCTGAAGCCATGGGCTATTCAAATGATTTTCGAATCCTCGGTCTCTCTATTTCTGCGGCAATAACTCCAGCACTACCAGGTAGGCACAATGATCTGACGCGATTTCATCACAAACTACTTTTTTCTCAAGTACCTTCCACCGCTTTACAGGATAAAACATGATATAATCGATCTTTCTTTCAGGTGCGTGGGAAGGGAAAGTAAATTCTGGAGCTGCTTTGTCATAAGTTGACGTCCACCTTTCTTCAAAGATGTTGATGGTCTCACTCCCGGGAATATCATTTAGATCACCGGCTAAAAGGATTGGAAATTTGTCATTTTTGAGAATTGAGTTGATCTTTTTTGCCTGTGCTATCCGGTCAGGGCTGTTTTCTACATGATCTAAATGAGTTCCAATGATCCTGATGGTGTCTCTGCTTCCCAACACCATGTTTGCGGCAACAGCGATTCTTGGTTCTTTATCAGGAGCACCTGGTAGCGCTATTTTCCCGGTTTCGAGGAATGTCCCGCGGTAAAACAGAGACTGTCCGTATTCTCCGCCGTCAAAATCCACTGCTTTGGCAAAAATGGAAGACATTCCTGTTTTTAGTGCCAGTTCAGTATTAATATCCCGCTTCTCGACTCTGTTGGTCCTGAAATCTACTTCCTGCAGGGCAATAATATCCGGCTGTAGTTCATTGATCACTTTAGCAACCACATCGAGATCATTGTTTCTTTTTGTGGTTGCTCCGTGTAAAATATTGTAGGAGAGAACTCTAATAATGGTTCTCTCCTGAATATTTTCCTGAGTTCTTCCGGGACTGGGGAAGAGTAGAAAGAGTGATAGAATTAAATAACCTGCCGGAAATCTCATTTACTACCAGTTTAGAAGCACCACTTTTCCATCCATTGTAGAAGCGATCAGGGATTTTTTGTTTATAATCCTAATGGTATTGACCATGGAATGGTCGATCTTATACTTCCAGTTTATTGCTTCGGTTGAGGGATTGAGGCTGTATACCACGCCATTTCTGGTACCAAATATGATCTGCCCATCCTGTTCAAAAAGCATGGAAGGCACGTGATCATAGCCAAATTTGGCATTGATCCTTTTAAGCATTTTTGGTTCCTCTTTTTCAGTAGCAAAGATCACCACATCATCATTCATAGTCTTTCCAAAAAGGCGTTTTCCATCTTTAGAAATTCCCAGGGATTCTCTTACTGTAGCTTCATTGGTTCTCCAAAGCGTTTCTCCTGAATTTGCATCAATTGCAGAAAGATACCTGTCTGGAGCCACAATATACACCACTCCGTCTTGTGCTACTGGAATAACCATAGCAGGGGAAAACATACGGTTTGGAGAATCATTGTTCCATTTCCAATTGAGGGTTCCGGTTTCTTTATTAAGCGCGTAAAGATTCTTGTCCCAGGCACCAAAGATCACCTGGTCTTCGTAGATAAGAGGCGTGGAAACAACAGGGCCATTCAGGCCTTCAAAAACCCATTTTTCGGCACCTGTTTTAGCATTTAGCGCACGGAATTTTCCATCACTTCCACCTATATACACAACATCGTCTTCAACAATAGGCGAACCTAAAACTGAATGTTCTGTTTTTGTTTTCCAATTAAGTTTTCCTGAAGCCGCTTTGAGGGAATAAATATTTCCGTCGCCAGATCCAAAGATCACTGTATTACGAAATATGGCAGGAGAAGAGAATATTCCGCCCTCAGTCTCAAAGCTCCACACGGTTTTTCCTGTTGCTTCAGAAAGTGCTTCTACTTTACCGGTGCTGTTTCCGAAGATCACCATTCCATCGATATATGCCGGAGTGGAAATCACATTAGCATCTGAATGGTACTCCCATTTCTTTTGAACCTGTGGGAAAGAATCATTCACGGCATAAGAAGGTCTTTCATAGACGTTCTCATTTTGAAAATCTCTATTTCCAAGGGGAATTTCCCGCCATGCATCAGCAGTTTCGCCTCCGGGAGTACGCTCTCTAAAAATGGCATTTTCAAAAGTTATTTCTACAATGTTATATCCGCCCACTTCCTGTTTTGCACGTAAGTTTGAACGTCCCATGGTACCGGGAATACTTTCAAAGTCCAACGCTATGTTTCTATGACCGTGGCCGCAAATGGAGAATTGGGTGTTATAATTCTTCAACCGGTCTGTTGCTTCATACCAGTTGTCAAGGCTGTTGTCTAAAGGATAATGGTTAACGAAGATGATAGGTTGATCTTTGGGAGTCTCCTCAAGCACTTTGTCCAGCCAAACAATTGCATCTCTGGGGATGTGCCCGTCAGACATTCTCACGTAAGGCCCCGAGGCACAGCCAATGATCTTGTAACCTTCATGTTCAAACACAAATTTGTCATATCCAAATTCGCGGATAAAGCTCACGCCCCCCGATTCTGACCAGCCGGTGTCATGATTTCCGGGCAGGATGTACCATGGAATTTCCAGCTTATCTATAATACTTTTAGCAAGTTCAATTTCATCATCGGTTCCCATTTCGGTAATATCACCGGTGAGCAGGACGAAATCCAGGCCTTCAAGGCTGTTGATGTCTTCCACTGTTCTTTGCAGGTCTTCTTCAGCCACGCCATTTGGGGAGCCAATATGGGTATCGGTTACAAAAGCGAATTTAAATTCCTGCGCTTGCAGGCAAAGGTTGAAGAAGAATAGAATTCCGAAGAAGATCTTTTTCATTCCAGTAGTTTAAAGTTAGTACAGTAGGTATTGTGCTCTTTTTTGCCTGAAGCTTTCCAGGCCATTTTTCCATTTCGCAATAATTTCTTCAGGTGAATTTCCTGCGTCGAGCATCTCACGCACTTCAGAAGTTCCTAAAAGTCCGTCGAGACGAGGTTGCCGCCACGCCATTTTTTCAGGATAAAGGGTTTTTAGAGCATGCAGAATATAGACGCCGGCTTCGGTCGATTTAAAAATGTCACGATCTGTTACGAGCATTTCCACCCCATTTACCTGCTCTCCCAGAAACTTTGGAGGATAGATCTTAATTCCGTCAACAATACTGTCGGGCATAAACATGACGGGGCGAAAATCAACACCTTTTAATTTATAACTGTTCAATTGATCGGCTAATTCCCGGCCTTTTACCCATGGTGCCCCAATACGTTCAAATGGATAGAGAGTACCACGCGCTTCAGAATATTCTGTGCCTTCAAGGAGGCAGGTAGCGGGATAGACTACTGCTGTTTGCAGCATGAGCATATTGGGAGAAGGCTTTACCCACGGTAATCCTGTTTCGTCATACCACTGATTCCTTTTATAATTCTGAAGGGGAACCACTGTTAAATTTGCCTTTTTTAAACCTTTTTCTTCCCTTTCACCATTGTACATCATGGCGAGTTCTCCTATCGTCATTCCGTGAGTAACAGGAATAACACCTATACCTTTTTCCGCATCAAGTGCTTTGCCCACCGGCCCATAAACATAAGTGGCGGAAATAGCATTGGGACGGTCAAGAACAATGAAAGATTTGTCATTTTCGGCAGCTGCTTCCTGTACCAGGAGCATAGTTTTAATATAGGTATAATATCGGGCTCCTATATCCTGAATATCAAATACAACCACATCTACCTGCTCTAGCATTTCGGGAGTGGGTTTCCGTGTTTTTCCGTAGAGAGAAATAATAGGGAGTCCTGTTTTGTTGTCTGTACCATTGGCAACATGAGTATCTTCTTCACCTCTCAATCCATGCTCGGGGCCAAAGAGTATATTTAATTCAACATCTGGATGGTCATTCAACAAGTCGATAAGGTGAGTGCCATCAGGTAATAATCCGGTATGATTTGTAACCAGCCCCACTCTTTTTCCTTTTACCAGGTGAGCAAAGGCCGGAGAAAAAAGTTGCTCGGCCCCAATTTTTACCCGGGGATTGTGTAAGTCCTCCACCTTTTTTCTAAGCGCAGGCAACAGCCGGTAGAGGTCTGTGCCCGGGCAGGTAGTCTCTGCCTGATCTTTGTGTCCTGAAATAGCTTCTGCAGGGATTTTATATTTCTCAGCTATAGCCAGTACAAGTTTTTCGAGGTTCTCTACTTGTTTGTCGTTGATCTTTTCCTGGTTGAAATTTCCCTCTACTACAACCAATGCATGGCCGTTGAGGTTATAATTGGTATTGGAATCTCCCTGATACTCAAGCTCCCTTCCTTCAGCTACACTGCCATCAACACCAATGTAAAAGTGGTATGGCACATCGGGCCACGGCTTTTTAGGTGTTCCGTCCCCCAAAGCTCCTTCACTGTAGGAAAACTTCTGAAGGGCCTGTAGCTTTTCTGAAGTACTGCGATCTTTATTCTGAAATGTGCCCGTGTGGTGAATAGTGATCATACGGGGAATGTGCCGGATAACTTCCATTTTTGGAGGGTTGGCCTGCCATTCCTTTCGGGTTATAATGTCTATACCTTCTACCTCTATTTGCGCCGTGGCAGAGTTACTAATAAGGAGTTGAACCACTAAGGCAAAAAAGAGAGCTTGAAATCGCATTTTTTAAAAGTATTTTTGATAAAGATTATAAAGGATCTTAAGGTCCTCGTCTGTTAATTCAGAATTGATGTCCTTTTGAATAAAATGGATCTTAAAAGATTGAATAGCTGCATCTAAATCACTAACATCATAACCAATTACCCGCAGGGCGAGTTTTGGATCTATTGTTAGGTGAAGGGAATCTGTTTCTTTACCTTCTTGCGCAATTTCACTTCCATTAAGATCAATCTCCCTGATCTTATTTCCCGGTACAAGGCTATCTCCAATTACTTTTGGTTCCACCTCAATATCATCATACCAGTAGCCAAAACCTTTTTTAGCCAATTTCTCCCAAGGAAAATTAGGGTTTGGATCTACTTTTCTGCCGGGGGCAATATCTGCGTGACCAATAAAATTTGGTGTGGGTATGTTGTGTCTTTCTTTAAGAACACTCAATAACTCTATAAGGCTTTCAATTTGAGCATCGGCAAAGGGTTCAAAGCCATTATTATCTAGTTCTATACCAATAGAGGAGGAGTTAAGATCTGTATCATTACCCCATTTCCCTGCGCCAGCATGCCACCCGCGGTAGAAATCGTTGAGCATTTGGTAAATTTTGCCGTCACGACCAATAACGTAATGAGAACTTACAGAAGTGCGGCGAAGGGTAAAGGTTTTTAAGGTATGATCAACAGAATTTTGTGCGGTGTGATGAATGATCACGTAATTTGGTTTTCGCAGACTAAAATTCGTAGTGCCAACAGGATAGGGGCCATAATCCAGCAGTGTGTCATCTGAATGTTGCTGCGGAAATGTTTTTAAATTCCGTGCATATTCCCGGGCCTGCTTTTTATGTGCGCGGTTGGTTTTTGAATAAGGGTTGGTACCGCAACCTATTAGTAGGGATAACAGGAGGGTACCAACCCAGATTAAATGATTTTTTCTCATCTTAAAACTGCCACTTGACAAAGGCTTCCATGGCTTCGTAATTTGCAAGGCCTAACTTGTGGTAAGCCTTTGCTGTTTCACGATTTCTATCTTCTGCTCTTTGCCAGAATTCTCTTTCGTCATCTCCCGGGAATACAGGACGGTCTTTTTGTGACTGGTGCTGGAAAATCGCATCGCGTTTTCTTTGCACTTCCTGAGGTGATAAAGGAACTGCCATTTGAACTTCATGAGTTTCAAATTCATGCCATGCACCACGGTACAACCATAGCCAGGTATCTTTGATCCAGTCTTCAGTTTCTTTTAGTCGCTTTAAGGCTTCTACCACAATATTAAAACATACCAGGTGGGTGCCGTGTGGATCGGCAAAATCTCCTGCTGCAAAAACCTGGTGTGGCTTTACTTTCTTCAGCAAGTCCATGGTAATTCTCACATCTTCATCTGTGGGAGGGTTTTTCACCGTTTTTCCGGTTTCATAGAATGGTAGTGCCATAAAATGGATATTGTCATCTTGCAATCCTGCATAACGCGCTCCTGCGATAGCTTCTGTCTTTCTTATAAATCCTTTTACATCCCTTATTTCAGGAAGGTCTAATTGGTTTGGCTGTTTGGTCTTAAGGAAATTCCGCATTTCATCGTAGATCTTTTCCAGTTTGCTGCTGTCTTCTCCAATACTTTTGTTGAAGTCAATCGCAAATTCCACATAACGCAAAACGTCGGTGTCCCAAACGGCAGTATTGCCAGAGGTTTGATAAGCCACGTGCACATCATGTCCCTGATCTACCAGTCTAATAAAAGTTCCTCCCATAGAGATCACATCATCATCTGGATGAGGGGAGAAAATAAGGGAGCGTTTTTGAGCAGGTTCAGCTCTTTCGGGACGCTGTGAATCGTCGGCATTGGGTTTTCCACCCGGCCATCCCGTAATAGTGTGCTGCAGCTGATTAAAAACGTTGATATTTATGTTATAGGCCGGCCCTTTTTCTGTAGCCAACTGCGCCATTCCATGAGTGTTATAATCTTCATCGGTCAACTTCAGAATGGGTTTATTGACTTCAGCCGAAAGCCAGATGACTGCTTTACGAATAAGATCATCATCCCAGCTACAGTCTTTTACCAGCCACGGAGTATTGAAACGGGTTAGTTCGGCAGCGGCATCATGATCGAGGACAAACTCAGTATTTTCTGAAAGCTGCAGGTAAGTGGCAGGAACGTCGCCTGAAATTTCTCCTTCTACTGCCTTTTTAATGATAGAAGCTTTTTTCCTGTTCCAGGCCATAAGGATGATCTCCTTGGCCTTAAAAATGGTTCCAATTCCCATCGTGATGGCTTTGGTAGGAACATTTTCTTTTCCTCCAAAATCCCGCGATGCATCCCGTCTGGTAAGATCGTCAAGCGTTACAAGTCTTGTTCCGGAGTTAGGGGCCGATCCTGGTTCGTTGAAACCTATATGCCCGGTTCTACCTATCCCCAGTATTTGTAAGTCTAACCCTCCCAGTGCTTCTATCTGGTTCTCATACGCAATACAGAAATCTGCAATCTCTTCTTTTTCAAGTGTACCATCAGGAATATGGATGTTCTCCTTTTTGATATCAATATGATCAAAGAGATTTTCTTTCATAAAAGTCACGTAACTCTGCCGTGACTCAGGATTCATGGGGTAGTACTCGTCAAGGTTAAAGGTGATGACATTTTGGAAACTAAGGCCGTCTTCCTTGTGACGGCGCACCAGTTCTTCATAAACCTGTACCGGAGTAGCTCCCGTTGCCAGGCCTAATACAGCCATTTCTCCCCGATCCTGTTTTCTTTTTATCAGGTTGGTAATGCGATCGGCAACTTTAAGGGAGGCAATATGTGCATTGTCATAGACACTAACGGGAACTTTTTCAAAACGTGTTTCTTCAAGAAGATTTAATCTTGCCATAGTATTTGTAGAGGTATAATGTAATATGATATTTCAGTTTAATGATTGTTTATAAGGCTGATCTGGTTGCCAAAAATATTTTCCATCACTGTGGCCACCGACCCCAGGAGAACCGAATCTTCACCCAGGTTAGAAAGAGAGATTTGAGTTTTTTCTCTCAATTGCGCCATACAATAAGTATTTATAGATTGTTGAATAGGAATTGTAATGAATTGGCTGGCCTTAGCAAATTTGCCTTCAAGAATGATGAGTTCGGGGTTGAAGAGCTGAATGAGAATAGCCAGGCCTTTTCCCAGGTTGATCCCCACTTTTGAAAGTATATTTATTGAAAATTGATCTCCCATATTGGCAGCTTCAATGATCTTTTCGGGCTGTAGATTCTTTAGGTCTTCTTGAGAAAGCAGGTTTAAACTGGTACTTTCTCCGGCTCTTATTCCTTCCTGTGCCATTCTCGTTAAAGCCAGGCCCGAAGCTACGGTTTCCAAACAACCTCTTTTACCACAGTGGCACAACTGTCCGTCATCGATCAAGGGTATATGTCCAAATTCACCGGCAAAACCCGACGAACCCTGATAGACCTTCCCGTCAATAATGACTCCAAGGCCAATCCCCCAGTCCATAGAAATCACAAGGACATTCTCGCGATTAGTGGCCATTCCAAAATTGGATTCAGCCACACAGGCACTTTTTGCATCATTCAGAATAAAGATAGGCTTGTTGAATTTGCGCTCCAGGATGTTTTCAAGAGATTCAGATTCCTCTTCTTTGATGAAATAAGTGAAATTCCTTCCTTCTTTTGAAGATACCAGTCCCGGCATACTTATTCCTATTCCCAGGAGCTTGTCTATGTCTATGCCCGCAGTTTTTATAAGTTTATTGGCTTCCTCAAAAATATGTTCAACTAATCCTTCCCCGCTCTCCAGCTCAAATAGATCTTTAAAATCGGCTACTTTCTTATTGTGGTTGTCAAAAATGGCAATTTTGAGCCTGGATCTTTCCAGTTGAATTCCCATTACATAAAAGCTATTGCCTTCAAGTTTGTAAAGATCGGGCTTACGCCCACCTGCAGATTTTCCTCTACCGCTTTTCTTTACCCAACCTTCATCTATAAGTTGATTGAGAAGTCTTATAGATGTTGGTGAGCTAATATTGAATTGCTCACAGATCTCGGTGTTGGTTTTTGGGCCTTCAAAATAGAGATTCTTTAAGATCTTTATTTTCTGAAGGTGTTTTTTTCGCTCTACGTTACTGGTTAGCTCTTCGCTTTTAATAAAAAGTTCGTCGATTTTCATAGAATTTTAGAAGCTGCTTTAAGCAGGATGATTGAAAATTAAAAGTAGAATAAAAAGAGGTTACAACCAAAGAACTTAATCAAAATTTTTATAAAAGTTATTTTATTTAATAAAAATTTATATTTTTATGCTGAGATTAAATCCACATTATTTACAAAACTTCTGAAGAAGTAGGTGTAAATAATGGTTAAACCCACTTATGGAAAGCCTTAATATAACAAAGTCTGGGGAAGAAAAAACTATTTTTAAACCCAACCGCGGCCAAAGATTTTTGGCACTAGATGTATTAAGGGGTCTAACTGTTGCACTCATGGTGCTGGTAAATACCCCCGGAAGCTGGAGCACCATTTACGCTCCTTTTAAACATGCTGCCTGGCATGGATTCACAATTACAGATTTAGTTTTTCCCAGCTTTTTGTTCGTGGTGGGTAATGCCATGAGCTTTAGTATGCGCAAATTTGATGCGCAACCTGATTCTGTATTTCTAAAAAAGGTATTTAGAAGGACCATTAAAATCTTCGTTATAGGTCTTTTTCTAAGCGCCTTCCCCTTTGTTTACCGGTCGGGTGGAGAGCTGGTTTTAAAGGATCTTTCCGAAATGCGTATCATGGGAGTCTTACAGCGAATTGCTCTTTGTTACCTTTTTGGATCCCTAATCGTAAAATATTTTAAACTGAAAGGTTCAATAATTATAAGTGCTGGCATTCTCCTATTATATTGGTGGATCATGTATTATTTTGGTGATGCCGGGAACCCTTATTCCAAAGAAGGTAATGCAGCGTTTAAATTTGATTTATTGATCTTTTCTCCTGAAAATCTATATAGTGGCTTTGGTCTTCCATTCGATCCTGAAGGACTTTTGAGCACTTTGCCCGCTATAGTTAATGTTATTGCAGGATATGTTGCCGGCATTTTTATTCAGAAATCTGGAAATAATTTTACCACAGTATGGAAATTGGTAGCAGCCGGTATAGCTTTCGTTATTTTGGGAGAGGTATGGGACCTGGTGTTTCCAATCAATAAGCCAATCTGGACCAGCTCTTATGTGGTTCTTACCATTGGCTGGGGTCTTGTACTTATTGGATTCCTTATTTGGATTATTGAAGTGGTAAAGCTAAAATCCTGGACCTACTTCTTTGAAGTCTTTGGTAAAAACCCTTTATTCATTTTTGTAATGTCAGGGGTCTTTGTGATGCTTATGAGCGTCATCTGGATCAATGGCGCTTCCATGAAAGGCTGGATTTATAATAACTTTTTCCTTAGCTGGCTGGGAGCATATAATGCATCGCTGCTTTTTGCCGTTTGTTATATGCTGCTCATGTGGCTCATGGGCTACTGGATGGATAAAAAACGAATTTATATCAAGGTGTAATTTCACGCACCATATTTTTAAAGATAGAACCTCAAAAATGTCAAAAATTTCCCCCTTTCTCTTAGTCGTAGCCCTTTTGTTCAACCTTTCTCTAAAGGCTCAAAACACTAAACCTCCATTTCTGAAATATACAAACAGCAAATGGGTAGATTCTGTGATGACAACGCTGTCGCCAGATGAACGCATTGCTCAACTTATTATGGTAGCGGCATATTCCAATCGTGGCGAAGACCATAAGCAGGAAATTCTTAAACTTATCAACGAACAAAAGATTGGCGGACTCATATTTTTCCAGGGAGATCCTGAGAGTCAGGTGAAGCTGATGAATGAATATCAGGAAGTGTCAACAGTGCCACTTTTGGGAGCTATAGATGGCGAATGGGGTCTGGGCATGCGTCTTGATAGTACCATTAGTTATCCTTTCCAAATGGCTTTGGGCGCGGTTCAGGAGGAAGACCTGATTTACGAGTTGGGCACCGAAGTGGGCAGGCAAATAAAAAGAACAGGGCTGCACCTCAATTTTGCACCTGTGGTAGATGTGAATAACAATCCGAATAATCCGGTAATTAATTATCGATCTTTTGGGGAAGACAAATACAATGTGGCGCGAAAAGCTACTGCCTATATGCAGGGGATGCAGGATGCAAAACTGCTCCCCACAGCGAAGCATTTTCCGGGTCATGGAGATACAGATACAGATTCTCATTATTCGCTTCCGCAAATTAACCACCCGGTGGTAAGACTTGATTCTTTAGAGCTGTATCCATTTAAAGAGGTTATGAAAGCGGGGATAGGCGGGGTTATGGTAGCGCATTTAAACATCCCAGCGCTTGATTCTACGGGGGTTCCTTCTACTTTATCTAAGCCTATCATTACTGGCCTTTTAAAGGAGGAACTGGGCTTTGAAGGCCTCATCGTTACCGATGCGATGAACATGAAAGGTGTGACCGAAGGCAATGAACCTGGGATTGTAGACAAAGATGCTATCCTTGCAGGGAATGATCTTTTGGAATTTACTGTGGAAGTTTCAAAAGCTATTTCAGAAATTCGGAAAGCCGTTAATCAGGGACTTATTTCCCAAAAGGAAATTGATTCGCGTGCAAGAAAGATTTTGGCAGTTAAGCAGTGGGTGGGGCTCAATAACTATGAACCTGTAGAAGTAAAAAATATATTAGAAGAGATAAACACGCCAAAGGCAGTTTACCTTAAGCGAAAACTGGCAGAGGCTTCGCTAACTGTTCTTAAAAATACTAACAATGTTATCCCGGTACAGGAGCTGGAATCTTTGAGAATAGCTTCTGTTTCTTTTGGTACTATGGAAAGAACGGTTTTCCAGGAAACCCTTGACCTTTATGCCGGAATTACGCATTTTAATCTGCCGGCAGACGCTTCAGAATTAATGGTGCAAACCCTGAAGGACCAGCTTCAGAATTACGATGTGGTAATTTCAGGAATTCACGACTTCAGCAAATTTCCGAGGAATAACCTGCGACTTAATGAAGATGTGTTGCAACTCATAAAAGAATTGGCTTCAAAAGATAACTCGATTTTTGCCTTTTTTAAGAACCCATACGTACTCAATAAAATTGACGGAATTGAAGATGCTGCAGGCCTGGTAGTTGCTTATCAGGATAGTGAGGAAACCCAGGAGGTGGCAGCACAGCTTATCTTTGGCGGACTTGGTGCTAACGGAAAGCTTCCGGTGAGTGTGGGGAAAAAATTTAAAGGCGGAGACGGCCTGGAGGTAGAAGGAGGTATCCGGTTTAGTTATACTCTTCCTGAAGCCGCAGGAATGGATTCAGAAATTTTAAAAACAAGAATTGATTCGCTTATGAACCTGGCCATGGAGATGAAAGCAACTCCTGGAGCACAGATTCTGGTGGCGAAAGATCAAAAAGTTATATTTCACAAGGCTTACGGTACCCATACTTATTCTGATACTGTTACCGTAAAAAAGGATGATGTTTATGATCTCGCTTCCGTAACAAAAATTTCAACTTCAATGGCTGCGCTAATGGAATTGTATGAGCAGGGGAAATTCAAATTGGATGGCACACTGGCCGATCATCTTCCATCTTTCCGAAGATCTAATAAGGCAGATATTCCGTTTTATGACATCTTAACGCACCAGGCGAGATTTCAACCCTGGATCCCTTTCTGGAAAGACACTTTTAGAAAGAATGGCAGTTACAAGAGAAAGACCTTTAAGAAAATACCTTCTGAAGATTATCCCATAAAAATTAAGGAAGGAATGTACCTGCACAAGAATTACCCAAACAAGATCGTAAAAGCAATACGCAATTCTCCTTTACGTGAAAAGAAGGAGTATGTGTATTCAGATTTCTTCTTTATCCTTGCGCCACGAGTGGTGGAAAGTCGAACCGAATTGTCTTTTACTGATTTTCTTCAGGAGAACTTCTATAATCCTTTAGGAGCTACTACGGTAGGTTTTAATCCGCAGTTGCCACTTTACAGGATTGTGCCTACAGAAAATGACTTTTTATTCAGGCAGCAACCCATTCACGGCACGGTACACGATGAAGGTGCTATAATGCTGGGGGGAGTGTCTGGCCACGCCGGATTGTTTGCCAATTCCAATGACCTTGCAAAGCTGTTACAGATGTATCTTAATGGCGGGAATTATGGGGGTAAACAATATTTAGAGGAGCAAACGCTTCAGAAATTTACAGAAACCACCTTTCCTAATAAAGATAATCACAGGGCCCTGGGTTTTGATAAGCCACATTACAACGAGCAGGGAGAGAGCAGGAACACTGCGCAGGATGCATCGGCAGCCAGCTTTGGCCATACCGGTTTTACAGGTATTATGGTGTGGATGGATCCTGAAGTAGATTTACTGTATATATTTCTTTCTAACCGTGTGCATCCTACCCGCGATAATCATAGATTATACAGCCTAAATACCCGTACAGAAATCCATCAGGTGCTTTATGATGCCATCAAAAAATAGCTATTTTTGAGACCTGTGATTTCTTAATATGTAAGATTGTATAAAATACTGAACTACCTTAAAGATCTTTTCTCCTGGGCGAGACTTAAAGCATTCTTTTTTATTTTGCTTTTTCTGCTCATGGGAGAGTTGATAAGTTATCTTTTTGCTCTGCCTGTTGGGGGAAATATAATAGGGATGGTGCTGCTTTTTGTGGCGCTTAAATACAAATGGGCGCCCTTGAGCGCAATCAAACCGGCAGCAGATAAACTCATAGAGTTTCTGGTGGTGTTCTTTATTCCTTACGGGGTGGGTTTGATGGTTTATTTTGATATGATAAAATCATACTGGCTGCCCCTTTCAATTGCTGTAATTGCCAGTACCCTGCTAACTTTATATGTTACAGCCATAATTCTTCAAAAAACGGGAAAATGAACTTCTCTTTTCTGTGGGCTATTTTTGGCATCGGGATAACCTTGGTTTTTTATGCTTTAGCCGGAAGAATAAAGAGATTTAAAATAGCATTTCTTAATCCTGTTCTTCTTGCTATTGTGGGAATAATAGTATTTCTTAAGATTTTCGATATTCCTTTTGAGGCTTATAACAAGGGAGGAAAAATTCTGACTTATTTTCTAGGTCCGGCAGTAGTTGCTTTAGGTGCTTTTTTTTACGAGAAGTATGAAGAGCTGCGGAAGGATCTCAGGTTGCTTACCATTGCTGTGGTCATTGGAGGAATTTGCGGTGTAGTAAGTATTGTTGTCTTCCTGCTTCTCCTTGAAATGCCGATGTTTTTGATCCAGTCTTTGGCCTCCAAATCTGTTACCACACCTATTGCCATAGAAATCACCAAGAACGTAGGAGGAATCCCCGATATTACTGCAGGCATCGTAATAGCGGTAGGGGTTTTTGGAAACGTATTTGGTCTGTACTTTTTAAACAAAATGGGTATTACCAATCAAAGAGCAATAGGTGCGGCGCTTGGCACGGCAGCTCATGGAATAGGCACTGCCCGGGCGATTGAGGAAGGAAAAATTCCCGGCGTCTATAGCGGAATTGCCATGTGTCTCAATGGTATAGTGACTGCAATAGTCACTCCTGTTATCTTACACTTACTACTCTAGTTCCCCTTAAATTCTTGAGAGCTTCTATCAATAGCACATAATTTTTTCAGAGGCACAACAACTTGAGTAAAGAGAAGTTAGCCCATGCAACAGCAGCAGCAAAAATATTTTGTTCTTAGCGCATATATGCTATATTTGTTTGATTTTGTTAACTTTATCAAGCACTAACCATCAAATTGCATGACCAAATTATACAGCCTCCCACTGTGCCTGTTCTTATTTTTCTGTTCTTTTTCGGCTTTAAGCCAGCATTCTGTTGAAGGTCGCACTCTCGATGCTTCGGGGGAACCTGTTGCTTTTGCTAATGTAATATTATTTAATGCTCAAGATTCTACAACTGTATATCGGGGAGCCGTCTCTTCAGAAGATGGGCGCTTCTCTCTTAAATCTGTAGCGGAAGATAATTACCTGCTTAAAATAAGTTTTGTTGGATTTGAAGACCTGTTACAACATATTGAGGTCACGGGTAATAAGCAATTAGGCGACATTACCCTGAAGGAGAACACCGCTACACTTAACGAAGTCTCCATAAATTATAAGAATCCTTCAGTAAAAAGAGAAGTTGACCGCCTGGTTTTTAGCGTGGAGAATACTACACTTTCAACAGGTAGTTCCTGGGATATTTTAAAAAAGACACCCGGGGTGATCCTCTCTGGCAATTCTCTCATGGTGAGAAATCAGAGCGTGCAGGTTTATATCAACGACCGAAAGGTGCAACTAACCGCTTCCGAATTACAAACCCTGCTCGAAAATTATTCAGCAGAAAATATCAAATCTATTGAGGTAATCACCACGCCACCATCTCGATATGATGCCGAAGGAGGTGCTATTCTTAACATTGTCACCACCAAAAGTATTGCACCGGGTTATAAAGGAAATATTAACGGGGCATGGACGCAGGCGATCTATCCTAAATTCCAGGTCGGGACCAGCCATTATTATAAAACTGATAAACTCAATCTCTTCGGAAATTACACCAACTCTACCCGCAAGGAATATAAAGAGGACGATAGCTACATCAACTTTCGAGATGGAGCTGACAATATCGTAAACCGCTGGGAAACTAATTTTGATCGCACTACGCAGTCAAATGCTCATAATGCGAACATACTGCTCGACTATAATTTTGATGATAACAACATTCTTAATTTCTCTTCCAGTCTTACGTATTCACCCAATGAGACATTTAATAACAATGTTTTTACCAGGGTCTATGAAACGAATGAGGAAGTAGAAAACCTCATTACCAAAAGTGAACTTGAGGAGGATGTTTCTAATGTGGCGCTTGATCTTGAATTTAAACATTTATTAGACAAACCCGGTGCGCAGGTTTCTGCAAAAGCACATTATACCCGCTATGATCAGGACAGGGAACAGGGAATAAATACAAGTATTGTAGATCTTGATGCTACTACTTCCAATTACGCTTTTACTACTGAAGCGCAACAGGGAATCGAAATTTTTACAGGTCAGCTGGATTTTATCACGCCCATAGGCAGTACCAGCTTTGAAAGCGGAATAAAAGCTTCCGTTATTACTTCTGAAAGCGGGATAGACTACTTCCGTATGGCTCCCGAGACCGGGACTTATTTATTTGACGAAGATCAGTCAGATAATTTTCTCTACGATGAAAATATTTATGCTGCATATTTCTCTCTGGCAAAAGACTGGGAGAAGTGGAGTGTCAAAGGTGGTTTGAGAGGGGAATATACAGATCGTACTGGAGATTCGAGATCAATGGAGCAGATCGACACCCGGGAGTATTTTGAATTGTTCCCCACGTTTTACCTGCAGCACAGCTTTAGTGATAATCACAGCCTTACCTTTGACTACAGCCGAAGGATTCAGCGGCCCAGGTACGAAAGCCTGAACCCGTTTAGATACTATCTTACAGAATTTGATTATAACTCGGGTAATCCAAATCTGGAGGCTTCCATTAGCAATAACTTTACCCTGAGCTATGCCCTCAAAAATGAGTATTTCTTCGATCTTTATTATAGGGATAGCGGGGAAACTCCCCAAACCCTCAGCTTTCAGGACAATGAGCAAATGCTTATTCGCAGGGTGAGTATGAATTTACTGGAGAGTAAATCTGTAGGAATTGACATTACTCACGGGCGTTCTGTTGCTAATTGGTGGTATGCATACGCTTACGTTTCCCTCTTTAACGAGGAACGTACTTTTGTAGCTATTGAAAGCGGTGATGTGCCGGTGACTTTAAAGATAGATGGTTTCTACGGAAGCCTCTACAACAATATTATTATTTCTAAAGACGGTACGCTCACAGGAGAATTAAGTCTTACTTATATATCCGATTGGCTTAGCGGCTCCTATAAAATGGATCCAATGACCACGCTTTCCCTGGGGCTTCGCAAAACCCTGTGGAACAATCGCGCTGAGGTTAGCGTGAATGTAGAAGACCTGCTTGATGAGACCAATACCTGGCTTAAATCACGATATCTCAACCAGGACAACGGCTACTATCCAAGACCAGAAACCCGCTATATACGTGTAGGATTCAAATATAACTTCGGAAACTTCAGGCTCAGCGATAACCAAAGAGCTATAGAAGCAGCTGAAAGAGACAGGATCTAAAAAATGTATATTGTATAAGGTATATTGAATAATGTGCTGGTGACCCGGATGAATTTTATAGCCATATCAGAAAAGTCTTTTTCTGCGGAAATCTGCGATATCAGCGGGAAACAATTGAAGTACGATTTTAGAAGGACGAAGTTAGAAGTGTTTTGAAAAAGATAAATTCAGGTACCAAATTCTAATCAGATTTATATTTAAAAAGAAAAAGGACGAATGGGTGAATTTCTTCCTGGCCCTGTTCATAGCTTTAATGAGTTTTGTTTAAAAATGAGCCTTCTACCGTCTATCGACTAAAGACTATCCACTAAATAAATTTCATTATTTTTGCAGCCTGAAAAACAGTTGTTTTGGCGAAAATAGGAAACATAGATGTAGGAGAATTTCCATTGTTGTTAGCACCAATGGAAGATGTGAGCGATCCGCCGTTTCGGGCATTGTGCAAGGAACAGGGCGCCGATGTGGTGTATACCGAATTCATTTCTTCGGAAGGGCTTATTCGTGATGCCGCAAAGAGCGTTATGAAGCTTGATATCTACGAAAAAGAAAGACCTGTGGGCATTCAGATCTTTGGAGCCAACCTGGAATCCATGCTGCAATCGGTTGAGATTGTGGAGAAGTCTGGTCCCGATATTATCGATATTAACTTTGGCTGCCCTGTCAAAAAGGTAGTTTCAAAAGGTGCCGGTGCAGGGATCCTAAAAGATATTCCATTGATGGTCTCTCTTACCGAGGCTATGGTAAAACATACCAACCTACCCATAACTGTAAAAACCCGACTCGGCTGGGATGCCGATTCCATCAAGATTGTGGAAGTCGCTGAAAGACTTCAGGATGTAGGCGCCAGCGCAATATCAATTCACGGCCGCACCCGGGTGCAGATGTACAAGGGAGAAGCCGATTGGAGGCCTATTTCCGAAGTAAAGAACAATCCGCGTATGCATATTCCAATCTTTGGTAACGGCGACGTAGACACGCCCGAAAGAGCTGTAGAGATGCGCGACAAATATGGATTGGATGGTGCGATGATTGGCCGGGCCAGCATTGGCTATCCCTGGTTCTTTAAAGAAGTAAAACATTTCTTCAAAACCGGAGAACACCTTGCGCCTCCTACCATGGAAGAGCGTCTTGATGCTGCCCGCCGCCACCTGCAAATGGCAATTGACTGGAAAGGGGAGAAGCTGGGTGTTTTTGAAACCAGAAGACACTATACCAATTACTTTAAAGGAATTCCGCACTTCAAGGACTACCGCCAAAAGATGGTGACCAGCGATGATGCCGCCGATGTATTTGCTGCCTTCGATGAAGTGGAAAAGGAATTTTCTGGCTACCAGTTCGTTTAAAGTCAGCTGTTGCTAAGGTGTCAAAAATGGCATTTTTTAACATTGATTTTTGCTCTTATCCTATTATGGAAATGTGAATTTGTTTTTGTTTGTTACCAATTTTTGGTACTTTAATACTTTACATTTGGATTAAAAAATATGAGCAAGAACACTTCTATTTCACTTGGAAATTATTTTGATGACTTTGTTCAGGAACAGGTTTCTGCCGGGCGCTATAAAAATGTTAGTGAGGTTATACGGGCAGGGTTGAGACTTCTGGAAAATGAAGAAACTAAAGCAATTCTTCTAAAGAATGCTATTCAGGAGGGAATCGACAGTGGCTATGATCATGATTTTGATGCTCAAAAGAATTTGCAGTCTTTAAAATCATTCCGAAAAGTGAATGGCTAAGTATTATCTCACTAAAAAAGCTGTTGAAGATCTTAATAGCATTTGGAGATACACTTGTGAGAATTGGTCAGAAAAACAGGCAGATGAATATTACCACGTGCTCCTTAAAGGTTTTAATGAGGTGGCTAATTACCGGATTTAGGAAAGGTATATGACCTCATTTTACCAAATCTTCGCGGAATGAAATGGAGGGAACATATAATCTTTTATCGCTGCCTTGAGGAAGAAAAAATTGAAATTCTAAGAATATTACATGGACGAATGGATCTTAAAACCAGGATTCAGGAGTAACCCGATATATAAAAGAGGTTTTCCGGCTACCAGTTCGTTTAAGGCCAGCTGCTGCTAAGGTATCAAAAATGGCATTTTCAGAAGATATTTCTTGCAGGAATGATATGAGCTTATCATCAAGATAAAACTGAGATACCCTTTTATTATTTAGTTTCCATCTCTATGCGCCCAGAGCTTTTTTGCTTCGGCTTGCCGCAATATAAGAAGCCATAGTGCCCAGCGCAGTAATGGTGAGCATCACTACCACTATATTTTGCCACGTGATGGCTACAGGATAAGGCAGGGTGGGCGTGATCATCACCAGGTCATACTGTAGTTGTAAAAAGACCACGGCAATAGAGAAAAGCAGGCCTAGGCTACCTCCCAAAAGTGTCATAAATACGCCCTGGGTAAAGAAAATATTCTTGATTTGTCCCGGCGTGGCCCCAAGGCTGTGTAACGTCTTTATATTCTCTCTTTTGTCTAAAATCACCATGATAATAGAACCCACCACATTAAAAAGCGCAATGATCAAAACCAGGGTGAAAATGAGGTATACGGCCAGGTTTTCGGTATTCAGCATTTTGTAGAGGGCATCGTTGAGTTGCGCCCTGTTCTTAATTTCAACATCGTCATTAAGAACTGCCTGTACAGCCGATTTTACAGTTTCGGGATTGGCATTGGGGGTTAGTTTAAGTTCGAGTCCGGTGATCTCGTCAGGTTTCAGGTCAAGCAGCTCTCTCGCCAGGCCAATAGAAGCAAACACATATTTGCCATCCAGTTCTTCGTTGATGCTGTAAATACCCGATACTACTGCTCGTTTTGAATTAAAGGCGGTGGTAGGATCAAGCACCTGCCCTTTGCCGGGGCGTGGCACCATGATCTCCAGCAGGCTCATATAATCAAAGGTGCCAAGGTTGAGCTCGTGAGAAATGGTGTTACCAATCACCACCTGGGCTTCTTCAGGATGAAACCAGCCTCCCATACCTACGGCACTGTCCAGTTTGTTCACCTTCAGGAAATTCTCATCTACACCTTTGATGTAGGCTGTTTTATTCTTCGACTTAAAATCAAGGAATACCCTTTCTTCAATTACTTCTGAAAAAGTGGAAATTCCGCCGATATTTTCCAGCTCCTGTTTTTCTTCCGAAGAAAAATTAAACGTTTTTCCCGTTGCCGCAAGCACCTTGAGATCGGGATCGTATTCGTTAGAAAAAGAAAGGCTGAAGTCTTTGAGGCCCGTAAAGCCCGAAAGTACGATAAAGAGGGCAAAAGCCCCTGCAAAAACCCCTATAGCCGCAATGAGGGTAATGATGTTGATGGCATTGTTGCTGCTTTTTGAGAACAAGTACCTGCGGGCTATGTAAAAGGGGAACTTCAAGCGCTAAGATTTTTTTCGCTTCGAAAGCAAATCAGGCTGTTCAATAGGATTGTTCTCGCCTTTTATCGATTTTTCGATGTTCTCAATATAATCGAGGGAATCATCAATAAAAAATTCGAGGTTGGGCATACGTCGCAGCTGATTCTTGGTGCGCAGTGCCAGTTCGTGTTTAAGTTTTGGCTTTAGCAGGTTGAGTTCCTTCAAGATATCCTGCGCGTTCTTTGCCGGGAATATGCTCAGGTAAGCCTTTGCCTGCGAAAGATCTGTGGTGACCTTCACCTTCGAAACAGAGATTAAAATTCCTGTTCTTCCCGCATCCCTCAAGTGAGACTGCAGCACATCGGCAAGATCTTGCTGTAATACGCCTCCTATTTTTTTCTGTCTGTTCGTTTCCATGGCACAAAAATAGCACATTTAGTGCTCAAATCTTAAAATCTGCGTTAATAGCTTTAGGTTTTTGCTCCTAAACGCTCCCGACTTTTTATATTTAAAACTCAAAACTTCCGGAGCGACTCATGTAGCTTCGGAAATTTACTTTTAAAAACTATTGAAACTGAAAAATGAAAAAGATTGAACACATAGGAATAGCAGTAAAAGACCTGCAAGCCGCTAATGAACTTTACGCGAAACTGCTGCAGACTGAAAGTTACAAATCTGAAAAAGTGAAGAGTGAAGGGGTGGAAACTTCTTTTTTCAAGACTGGAGAGAGTAAAATTGAACTGTTGGCCGCCACTTCTGAAGACAGTGCTGTGGCAAAATTCCTGGCAAAGCGAGGGGAAGGTATTCACCACATCGCCTTTGAGGTAGACGATATCAAGGCTGAAATGAAACGCCTCAAAGCAGAAGGTTTTGAGCTCATCTCCAAACGCCCAAAGAAAGGTGCCGACAATAAGCTGGTGGCTTTTTTACATCCAAAATCGGCTAATGGTGTGCTGGTTGAGTTGTGCGAAGAGATCAAAGTTGGAGAGGAGCACATTCCCATTGGCGACGAGGTGTGGGAGGATTTGTAAATTCCTGAAAATATCTTTTTGAAATGCTTGTTAAGTATTGAACAAATATCTAAATTTGCGCCCTCATAACACCAATGAGCCGGTCCTATAGCTCAGCTGGTTAGAGCACCTGACTCATAATCAGGTGGTCCCTGGTTCGAGCCCAGGTGGGACCACATAAAAAAACCGTAATACAGATGTAAATCAAGGTGTTACGGTTTTTTTTATTATTGAATTGTACGATTTATGTATGGTAGATCCATACATTTCTTTAATATTATTCTCAAAACTTCTTATAAATAGGGATTTTTAGCTTTAAAGCCTTAGCGATAATCCTTAAATGAATTTAGAAAATATCTTTTTAAAAAGATTTAGTCGCTTATGGACTCAAGATTAAAGTACATCAAGCGTGTATCGGACCTTGCATCCCGACTGGAAAGAAATTGAAACCCATTCTGTTCATAGAAGCGGGTGGACTTTTTGTATGCATCAACTGTAATAAATTTACAGCCAGTTTTATTATTGTCTACAAAGTTATTTTTTATAAAGTCCAAGATTTGATGCCCAATTTTATTCCCCTGGTAGTCTTGATGAACTGCCAGACGACCTATTTTGACTGCTGGATAGCTTCGGAATCCACCTTTTTCTATTGGAAGGAATCTACCTATTCTTTTTTGGAAGAGGTCAATATTTTTATCGACATCGGTGTAAGCAATTTTGTCATTGAGAAGATTAAAATAAGCTAACGTGACATCATCATTATGAAGCAGATAGGTTACCGCCATTAGCTCTTTAAGGTAATTTTGAGCATCATCAAAAAGAAAGCCGTCTAAATCTGTGTCTCCACAGCAAAACGGCTTTATAATAGTGTCAGGTTTAAGCCTGTCTAACTTGAAATCTTTTAAATCCAATGCTAACTTTTAGAAAGAAGCAATACTCCTCAACATATTGTAGTTTTCACGGATCTTGCTTTTTTCCTCGGGGGAGATTTTTTTAACTTCTTTGTTTTCATTAACAAACCTTTTAGCATCCCGACCGTATAGTACTGGAGTTTCTTTAATAGGTTTTGCCATAATTAACGGTTTTAATTCTATGTTATGTAACATACAATAACAGTGCAAATGTATAAATAACAAGTGATTATTTTGATGACCTTAAGTAAATTTTAATTATCCTCGAATTTTTAGTAGGATCTAATCCACGGCATCGAGCTTAAAAGTCTTAGAATCTATTGTTACAATTTTACATTTTTTTCCAAACTGCAGCATGTTGCATGCCTGTGGTTAGTTAACTCGGAAAGTTTAGGTGTATAAGATGTAAAACTTTACAAGTTCTTTTAAAATACAAGTTGTTTTCTACTACTTATTATTTTGAAATTACCTACATCTTCTACATTCTCCTTACCAGTTTATAACTTGAAGGTAAAGCTTATTCCTTTTGTTTTGCGTCCTTTTTTAAATATTAAACCGTTAAAGGAAGCGTACCTGGAAACCCAATCAACAATTGTTTTGTAATCCTTGTTCAGGAAGTAATATTTTTCCCCATATCTCATTATCAGATTTTGCCGTACCGAAGCGTAATCATATTGAATCATTTTTTCACTGAACTGTTCGTCCATTAACTCTACAAAATCAGCAGAAGTCTCATTTTTGAGCATTTTAAGGGCCCAGGTTCTATCGTCATATCTTCTAAGGCCAAGAGCTAAGTAGAGCCTTAAGCAGGTCATCATAAAGTAGTCGAAAAGCTGCCACTCGTTTTCTGACCAGCCATGAAAAAACTCCTTTCCGAAGTCATCTGTGGGCGTGTGTTCTGCATTATAAAAGTTATTTAGAAAAATATCAAATCTCCTTCTTTTGTAACTCGAACTGTTACCGTTGATGGTATAATTCGTTGTAATAACGAATTTGGGACTTTCTTCAAAAGGAAGTACAATTGTCTGCTGATGCTTTTTTTCTACGGGTAAATCGTCTGTTAAAGCACTAAATAAAGCTTCAAAATTAAAATTTCTGGGTACATCATCTATAAACAATATTTGAGTTGTATCTCGAACATTTTGATATGCAAACTTGTCCTTAGTAAAATCAGCATTCTTGCCATTATAAGATGCTTTTTCGACTATTTTAGATAATCCTTTTACCAATAGCCCTTTACCGGAACCTCCCTCAGGCTTTCCTTCATCAATAATATTTTCATCATTAATGAGTATGGCAATAGGTTTACGCTGATCCTTATGCCCATGAAGTAGATATCCTAATGCCGAGCAGACAGAATCAAAATGTTCTTCATTATTGGTGACATTTTCGACAAAATTTGAAAAATCTCCTTTTCCAAGTTGTTCTTCAGAAACTAATTTAAAATCGCGCTTAATTATTAAGTTTTCCCAAACAAACCCTGGCGCGTCCTCATAAGGTATAATTTTAAAATCTTGATCCTTTTCTACGACTACTATGCCATTTTTATAACATTTATAGCTTAAATTTTCGCTATCTCTAAGGGGAGGTATTTCACACTGGGATAGCCCCAAAATTATAGCTCTACTTTTTAAAAGTAAGGTTTCCCCCCTTTTCAAGAATATCGCTTCCAGTTCAGGATCACCAAAGCTTTCAATAAACTTCAGGCAATGGAGAAATATATCTTCTGGTGAAATCTTTTCGGAAATGTTTCCCGCAAGCCTTATGACATTATTCTTGAATATTCGGAAGCCTTCATCCTGTAAAAAAGTGCGTAATTCAGGCTCGTTTAGTTGGTATTCGTTCCGGCTATAACGGTGATTATAAAATTCCGACCAAAACTTTTTTCCTTCCCTCTTAGCGGTATGATTCAGATCTTCCATCGCTACTTTTTTAAAGCTTTTAAACTGTCTAAAAGCTCACTCCTCTTGTAATAGCGGCGATTGGCAATGCCGTAAGCAGTAACTTTTCCTTTATTCGTCCACGCCCACAAGGTTGAAGAATTAATTTTTAGGAATTGGCATGCTTCTTCTCGGGTAAGAAGTTCATCATTGGCCTGCTCGTTAGTTAAATCTTTTCTGAACGCTTCAAGCTTGCGATCAATGTTCTGTGAAATTAGGTCCACCAGCTTACCTGTGGTGGTGCCTTGTAAAAAAATGTTTTCCATTTGACTTTTGATTTAGATTGATAGGCCAAAAGTCATCAGAGCGCCGTATAGTTAACGGCACGTTTTTGTAGAGTTTACTATACGGTCATTTAGTTGATTTGATTTCGCACTAAAGTTTTTGCGTCATCATATCTGTCTTCTTTATCCTTAGTATTACAGTTGTCGAGAGTTTTAAGATAATTATCCAGAACTATTTCAAAAGGTTCATTAGCTAACCATCGTCGAAATACTTCTGGTGTTTGATGATCCTGTAAAAGTCCATCTTGGTACATTCTCCTGTAGATAAAACTGAAGTCGGCCAGGAGAGTTCTGCTGTTTTTGTTACTGGTGTAAAGCCTCTGGAAAAGTAAGTAACTTTCTAAAGATCGGAAAACTTCAGGATAAGGGTTCAACTTAGGTGCTGTTTTAGATTCTTTTTCGTCGACGTCCTCAGTTTCGCTTTCGCTACATAGGAAATATTGGATCGGTTTGGCAGGATCATCATCTTCCTTCTCAATCGAATAAAAATTAAAAGCTTGATCAATAGCACGGCCAAACCAATCGATATGCCAAAAACCTAAATAACCGGGAAATTTACCATCTGTATAATTTTCTAAAGGCAGGAAAACATTTTCTGTAATTTGAATATTATTAATCTGTTCCTCTATAATCTTATCATTTTCTCCATTTTTCTTTGCCTCTAATTCTTCCTTTTTTTGATCTCTTAATCGATAAAGCTCCCCTCGAAAATCCTTAAGTACTGTTATTGTCCTTCCAATAAATTCGCTGAATTCAATCTGATCTTTTTCTGCCTTTATTTGTTCTCGTTGTAGGTATGGAACCAAATAGTCGTAGTGGTAAAAAAATCCAATCATTATCATGTCGAGATAATCTCTATGTTGGTAATATCTCATAAGCTCCGGTTTTTGACTACAAAGTTAATTTTCGTATTAATTGTAGCAAAGCACGTCTTTAATTTCTATTATTCTTTTAGGACCAAAAAATCTGTTGAAATCTCATCTGATAAAAAACTTTGCCACGGTTGCAACCGCTGCAACCGCCCCCATTGAATTCACGGTTGCACCGGTTGCAACTGCACGGTTGATTTTACTGTTGATTCACGGTTGCTACGGTTGATCATACAGCCGGCTTTTTATGTAATATGTTGAAAATCAACAGTTGTTTCTTTCCAGTAGCCGTTGCAACCGTAGCGCTTGAAAACCGGAAGTTTATGCTGCTATTCTGTTCCAAACCAATGATGGAACAAAATTGGAAGGATCAGGAATGGAGCATTAAGATTTTTCGCTGAACTCCACCTTTGTTTCGTCGCCCAAAACCCCCACTTCATCAATCTCTTTCATCAGCCTATTAGTCTCGGTTAGCGCGACGATCATTTTCTGGTAATGCAGGATGTCCTCAAAGCTTAATTCCCGGCCTTTGCGGTCTTTTAGCCATTTTTGAGCAGGTTGATAGCCGCCGATGTAGAATTCCCAAGCAATTAAAGGAACATTGTCAAAATATTGCTGGTCATTAATCCAAACTTTACCGTGGGTTTCTGAATCCGGTTCATAGCCGGGGCTGGTTTTGGTGATCTTGCGGGTGATTATGTTGTCACCATCTTCAGGATAACCAGTAATTCGCTTCTCCAATAGCGGGCTTTCCAATAAATGCAGTTTTCGTATCTGCCCGCCCAGCTCGACAAGCTTCCAAAATTGGTCGGCATTCTGCGGATAAGGCACCCTCGGAAATTCTATTTTTAGGAATTCCTTGTATTTTTCCCGGTATTCCGGAGAATGTAGAACTGCATATATGTAGTCAAGAATATCTAATGGTGAAAAAGTACCATCCAAACCGGCTTCTAAATCGCAGACCAGGTTTTCATCCGGGAGAAAAGCGTGATTAATACCTTCACCTATTTTATCTATTATTTTCTGATTTAGGTTTGCAATTCTGGATTGTGGTCCATTTTCAGTCGTATATTGTTCGGAATTTTCTGGATATAGGTAAAGAGGGAAAAGAAAACTTCTGTCGTAAACAGTTACTATTTTGTGTGTGCTGACAGTGTTTGTTATCAAAGCTCCAAAATGTTCCTTTGTTTGGCGGGGAATGATTAAACCATAATTCTCCCTATTCATTCCTGCCATTAAGGTGCCCCTATCTCTTGAAAGAATTACCGGGCTGTAAATGATGCAGCGATGATCAAAAGGGCGATACAAGCACTTAACAAAGTTATCTCTCCACTTTTGATCTTGACGTAAAGTTTGGACCGCTTCTTTGACTACCCACTCATTATCCCTTAAGTCAAATTTTCTTTTCCGTTCAGAATCAGTATAATCGTTAACAACAAAATCATCTATTCTATTTTTTAATATCTTTTCGTTGAAATCCATGGCGAAATGATCTCTTTTAGTTTCAATACCGGAAATTCCTTCCATTAGATCCTTGACACTAAAACCTTTTTCATACTGAATTTCTGCTTCAAAATCTTTAGGGACAAAAAATAAATAAGGTTCTTTTACTTGCAATAAATTCCAAGAAATAGTATTTATTGAATTCTCGGATAAAAAGTTATACTTAAAATCTCTTTTCCCCCATAAATCAAAATGTTTAACTACCCCATCTTCCTGGTTTGGTACTCCGCGTTTCTTGATGAACAGATTAATGGAAACACCCTGCATGATATCAAAAACATTTTCGTCTTTGCTGCCGTCTGGCGCTGTTTCTTTTCTATTCGAATTTCCATGCAAGTCCAAAACATAAATCTTGCTAAAGCTTTTCAAAAGGTGTTTCCTCATCTGACGGTGAGTTAGGCCGTCAATAAAACTGTTATTAGAAATATATGCGAGTATTCCTTCTCCATTTTTATCAATAAAATACTGACCGTATCGGATGAACTTTATATAATCATCGTCTAAATTTATCTTACGTTCATTCAAGTTTTTCTTATAATCCTCCAGTAGTTTTTGAACCCATTCTCCCTTGTTTGAGCTGCTAATAGCATAAGGTGGGTTCCCTATCACGCACATCACAGGAGTATCTCGTTTTACAGCATTTGCTTGGTCGGCTTCATCGGAGAGCCAAGAACTAAAAAGAGTTCCTGTGTCCGGGTGAGCTTCTTCAAGGGAATTGGTCAAAAAGATCCTGAAGCGCTGATCATCTGTAGGCTTATAGCCTGTTTCCGTAAGCAACATATCCATTTTGAGATGGGCCATAGCGTAGCTCGCCATTAGCAATTCAAAGCCGTTTAAACGAGGGATCAAATGTTCGGTGGCATACCGGGTCCAAATTCCCTGTTGGCCTTCAAATTTTTTGTGGATCTGCCGCACAACTTCGGCCAGGAAAGTTCCGGTTCCGGTGGCAGGATCAAGGATCTGCACTTTATGCACTTCCTGCTCATAATCCCGCATTCCGCCGGCATAACGTTTGTCATGGGTGGGAACCTTTACGGTGACTTTGGTTTTGCTGGTGTCGGCCAAACCTTGAGGGAGACCAAATTCGTCCTTCAGGATATCATCAACGGCCCGAACAATGAAATTAACCACCGGTTGCGGCGTGTACCACACTCCGCGGGCTTTTCGAAGTGCAGGATTATATTCTCCTAAAAAGGTTTCGTAAAAGTGAACTACAGGATCGTCTTGCTTGGTGCTTTTTCCGAAGTTCTTCATGATCTTTGAAACATCTGAGGCCAGGAAAATGCTCACCAATTCCTCAACGATCCAAACAAGTCTATCGTCCAGGTCAAAACCGGCAATATCCTGGAACAGCTTCCGCAGAAACGGGTTACTCTTTGGGATAAGCTGAGCGGCTTCCATTCGGGAAAAAGTTGGCAGCGTAGGATCATGATAGCGTGCTGCAAACATCCCGTAGGCAATAGTCTGGGAATAAATATCGGCAAAGGACCTGTTTGTAATATCGTGTATGAGCATTTGCTGAAAAGAGATCATCTGGGACTTCAGATTTGACCTTTTTTCCTGCTCATCATCACTATCCAAAGACTTTTCAATGACATCGGCCATTAATCTTGCTTTCCCCGCCATCATTTTTGCCAGTCGGGTAGGGGACTTAATGCTTTGAGTGACAACTAAAGCAAAATCAGAAATGAGGTGCGTAAAATGTTCGAAATTGCCTGGTAAAGGTTTGATTTCACCATCTTCCAGACTGCCAATGGATATTTCAGTTACAAATTCTCCTTCCCTGTAAAACCTGAAATTGAGATAGTCGGTAATTATAAGATTGGTTAGACCTGATTTATACCTTTCGAATTGTTCCTTTAGACCTTTAGAATCTAAATCCACCCCTATATCCTTTGCTTCCACATAACCTACAGGTACGCCTTTCCTTGAGAGCATATAGTCTGGAGCGCCACAACTTACCCGGGCCGGTTCATTGGTCACCAGGATATCTGGTAAAAGAGTTGATAATAAGGTTTGAAGATCTCCGCGGTAGGAGTGTTCTCTTGCGTGGCCGGTAAGATAAAGTCTATTGAGGTGAGAGAGGTATTCGGCTATGGTCATTCTGAGGTTGGTTTGGTCCTAACTGTAAATCTATTAATATTCTGTTAAAGGAAAGGAGGGGAAACCGTAAATTGGATGCTAAAAAATGAAAAAACAAGCCATTCAATTTTACGAAGTAGACCCGGAGGAATTTAAAAAAGAAATTCTTGAAGGGGTGGAAAAGCTCCTTGCAGAATTTTCTAAACAGTTCACTCCTAAAGAACCTGAAGTATGGTTGAGCCGAAAAGATGTATCAGATCTGTTGGGGATTTCCTTGCCAACGTGCCATGAATGGGGAAAATTAGGCATTCTGAAACCCTATAAGATAGGAACCAGGGTGCGGCACAGGCAATCGGATATTGAAGAAACCTTATTGAACTCAAATAGATCTGCCCGGGATAGGAGATAGATTTTTAAGATTCCGAATGCAAGAAATGCAGGAAATGCAGGTATGGAAATTAAAAATTTAATTGGTGATATTTCTAAGGAACTATCGTGGTCTTAGCTGATGCGTCTATGTTGTATTGGGATAAAGTCTGTTCATGCAGAATAAAAATTCTTCATATTGGTGGGCTATATGTTCAACGGGAAAATAGGCAATTCTCAGGGATTATATTCTTCATTAGATACTGCACTCAGCCAAACCACACCCCCCTGATCAATATTGGTACTAATTGCTGTATGAGTCATTGATTCTCCTGGTGATGCCCCATGCCAATGTTTTACATTGGGTGGACATTTTATTACTTCGCCTGCCTTGATGATCTGGACCTGCTTTCCCTCTTCCTGATAATGGCCTTTTCCGTGAGTAATAATTAATACCTGGCCTCCGGGATGGTAGTGCCAGTTTGATCTCGCTCCGGGTTCAAAAGTGACATTGCCCATAGAAATATTATGAATAGTATCGTTTGGCGCAAGCATATTTACATAAACAGTACCGGTGAAATTTTCGCTGTTTATCTTGTCACCTTTCGGGAATGGATCTTCTGTAATACGATTATCTCCAGGCTGGTTGCAGGAAATTATAACAAGGGCTATCAAAGCCAATTTCACTTTAAATTTTATTCTCTTTGCTGTCATTTGTTCTTAGGTTATTACCGAAGAAATCGGTTAGTTTATTTACCGCTTCCGATACGTATTCTGGTTTCCAGTAAGTCTCAATATGAGTAGCTCCATCAATTAGAAATAACTCTTTGTTTTTTGCATTACTGGCTTTATTAAAGGCATCATCTGTCATATAATACGTATCGGCATTGCTTCCGGCGATCATTAGTAAGGGCTGATTGATCAGGTCCATATTAGTAGTGGCATCAAATGTCATTAAATCTATCAAACTGCTCATCGTATACCTGAATGTAGAATTGGGGTGCGCATGGGTTCTGTGGTAGTAATAGTGGCCTTCACGATATAAATCAAACGGCATTTTGTCTGCCATTTCATCGGAACACTCTAAATCAGCAGCGTAGCGTACTTCACCTCCGGCAGCTTCTAATGCGCGGGCATCTGAAGCTTCCTTTAATCTCTCCTGAATTGTAGAAACTTGGGATTTCATAAATCCGTTCCGTCTTACCTCTCCAGAATTGAACATACTTAGAGTGGCTACTGCTTTAAACCTTTTATCCGCCTGGGCAGCTTTTAAGGAATAACCTCCACCACCACAAATTCCCAACAATCCTACATTGTCTTTGTCGACACCTTCATATTGGGTAATGTAATCTGCCATTGCGTGAATATCTTCAATACGATGTGCTGGTTTATCAATATTTCGAGGAGTTCCGCCACTTGCACCCTGATAAGCTGCATCTGCTGCAATAGTAATATAACCTTGCTCTGCTAATCGTTGTGCATACAATCCTGCTACCTGTTCTTTTACCCCTCCGTTAGGATGCGCAACAACTATTGCCGGATATTTATTTGCAGGATCATAATTTGCAGGTGTGTAAACATTGGCAGCTATTTCGATATTCTTAATCTTATAATTTACTGGATGGATGTTTACCTCCCCCTCTACATTTTCTGTAATTGCTCCCGCATAAACCAGGGTATAAGGGTTTTTATTTGCTTTTGAAGATTGAGCATTGGTAGTATTTATTGTAACTATGGACATTGCAAGCATGAATATTGCTACTATTTTTTTCATTTTCTAAGTTTTCTTTGGGCATATTATTTTCTCTCTTCTAACACTTCATTCAAAACAGATTCAGCTGCATTTGCTTCTTTTTCACCTATAGTGGAACCAATAATTTTTGTGAAGTGCAACAATTGCCCCGGCGTTAAACCCAGATTAAGGCAAATATTGAAATGGCTATTGAGCATAGGTTCCACTTTTCCGATGCTGCTAAGGACAGAGATGGTAACCAATTCCCGTTGCGCAAAAGTAAGTACATCGCGTTCAAATAAATCGGCGAACAAATGCTCTTTTAGGAAAACTTCTATTGTAGGGGCAAAGGCCGCATAGCCCGTATGAGGCCCATCCAGCGGAGCCTGGATCAATTCTTCGAGCACGGCTTTTCCACGTTCGTATTTGCTTGGCTCCTCTGAAATTGGGGAGGCTTCGGGTCCCTGTTCATCCTTGATGCCCCTGGCCTTTCGTTCTTCCAGGACACTCATGAATGTTTGCAGACCACGGATACTGCGTGGAAATCCCGCATAAGCATAAAGATGGATAAGGGCTTCTTTGATTTCATTTACCGTTAAGCCTGCGTCTAATCCTTGATTAAGGGCAGATTCTAAATTAATCAGATCACCTTGGGCAGTATAGGCTGCAATAGAAATAAGACCTTGTTGCTTCTGGGTTAATTCTTTTTTAGTTCCCTCTTCCGGTTGTGCATTTGCACTATAACTCACGCATAGCAAGCTGAGAAGTATTCCGGTAATCATATTTTTAAAAGTCATTTTCCTTCAATTTTTAGTTTATTGGGTCACACCGATTCTTTGCAACCATTTCTCTATCTCTGCCTGTACATCTCTGCGTTTCTCACCTTCCATTACAAAGTAGATTTCGTCTCTCTCCACTCCGCCTTTGGTAGAATAACCTTCCAGGATGTTACAATCCTGACATAAGGTTTCTACAGTGTTAAAGCTGCTTCCAATTCCATACCCACCATTGGTATTAAACGGAATCACTGTTTTGCCACCTAAATCATACTTGTTTAAAAAACTTTTCATGGGAGGAGGCAGTTGCATATCCCAGGTGGGAAAGCCGAGAAATACTGTATCGTACTCCTGTATATTTTCAATTTCAGTCTTAAGAGGAGGCAAATATCCCGTTTCATTCTCTCTGTCTACCTGGTCAACAATTTCCCGGTAATTTTCAGGATACGGATCTTCTAATTGAAGTTCCACCTTGTCACCACCCACAAAATCCTGGATCATTTCAGCTACTGCTTCAGTGTTATTCGTCCGGGATAAATAAACGATCAGAATTTTGGAGGAATCCTGTTCGATAGGTGGAGCTACTTCTTGAGGTACAGCTGTAGATTTGCCATTACAGGAAACGTTGAGACACATAAAGAATACAAAGGCAGATAAAAGTTTAATTCTCATCATAAAAAGTTTTAGTGCTGAAATTATTCTTCAGGTCTTGTTAGTTGCCTTACAAAAGACATGTTGGCCAGCTTCCAGTTACCATTTTCCTTTTTATATACTTCTGTAACCACAAATGGATTAGTAACTTCATTTCCTCCAACTACCGCAAGCAGAGTAATACGGTTTAGAAGAATTGCAATATTCCCCATAACATCTACAGAAACATTATGAATCTCGGCATTTTTGTAGTGAATACCGCCTGATCTAATGATTTCAACCTCACGCTCCTTGCCCCAGCTGCCGCCCATATGTACGAACTGAGATTTTTCATGAAACAGATCTTTCAGCTTCTCAACCTCCCTGTTCGCCATCCACTCCCATTTGTCCTGAGAAAGTTTAATGATTTCATTTTCAGAATTCCTTTGTAAAATCTCCTCTTGAATTGCTGCCTGGAAAGAAATGAGAATAAAAATTATGGCTGATAAAAACCTGTATAGATTCATGTTTTATATTTTAAGTTATTTAGGTTCTATAGAAACAGAACTTTTCCCTGTCCTAATTTTAATTCGGTGCTCGTAGATTTCAACTACAGTATTTTTCAATTCAAGCCTTTTTCCTCTAACCAATTTAAAAGGTGATCTGCTACTTTCTGATTATTTAAGTCAGACATTGGAAAATGAGTGTTTCCTTCCAGACCTATTTCAGGAAAGGGAACAACAGTAACATCGCCTCCATAATTGTTTACTATTTCTGCCCATTTTCTGGCCATAGCAAGAGCTGCTCTCCACTGTTCCTTTCCAGGATTATTTACTGATTCCTCAGGAATAAAATCACCAAAATAGATGATGATGGGTATTTCAGTGAGACGTTTAAACTCTGACATTGATACTGCCCTTGCGCTAAGCTGGCCACCCATGTATTGGATAGGCTCAGGCACCTCACCTTCCGGAAAAACAAAATTACTTCCAGGTTCATATGAAGCAATACCCTTAATGTTCTCGTTCTCTAATGCAGTAAGCCACCCTTGACCACCACTATGGGAATGTGTTACCAGGACACCGGGGCCAATCCTATTAAATAATGCCGAGACTGCATCAATATTAACCTGAATATCTAATGGACCAGTATCTGGCGTCATTTGACGGAAAAATTGATCCAGAGCTTCAGGGTCTTTGGAGAATTGTACCCCTTCATAGAATTCTGTTCCCAAGCCTAACCTAAAGATCCCAAACCAAAGTTGATCATCTGTAGCTGCTGTAATTGTAGTGGGTTCTGTACTTCTTCCAGCCGCTCCACGTCTGGGTTGATCAATGAGATAAACTGGATAGTGGTGGCGTAAAAAAATGCTTTGAAAACCCTCACGACCATCAGGTGTGGTTTGCCAAGTTTTCATCGATTGACCAAACCCATGCCAGAAAACCAGCGGATGTTCTCGCGGTTCCAGTGGTACCTGGTAAAAAACAAAAGCGTGATCTCCATGTAAAGTTTGTCCTGTTGTATCCTGATTTGCGGGATTAAAAGCGCCATCCTCAATAGGGTCAAATGAACCAGAACTTCTTTTGACTGTACCACCGACAAAAAAACTGCCTTGCTCCCTGATCATCAATGCATTTACCTCTTCATTTTCTGGTGGTGATGTACAACCTCCTACAACAATAGAAACGCCAATGATAACAGACCAGAAATAGGTATTCGATATTAATTTTTTCATAGAATAAGATTCAGATTTTCAGGATCAGAATGTGATTTATTATTAAGATCACTGAAATTTATTGTTTAGGTGGGGCTTCTACACCCATTCCGGCCATGACCGGTGGTGCATTTCGTGCACCCGCAATCTCAATGGCTGCAAGACCCTGATTAAATTCCTCAAGCTCTTCTACAGTAAAGGAAATATCATTTGCCCTTAGGTTTTCTCTTAAGTGGACAGATTTTGACGTTCCTGGTATTGGCACTATCCATGGTTTTTGAGCTTGTAGCCACGCTAAGGTTATCTGAGGGGCAGTGGCATTTTTTCTAAGACCCCAATCCTCAATATAATAAAGCATTTCCAAATTTTGAGGAATATTTTCAGGCGTGGTGCGGGGAAGTATGGCGCGAAAATCACCTTCAGAAAACCGGGTGTTCTCGTTGATCGCATCGGCAAAGAAACCATAACCCAGCGGACACCATGGAACAAAACCGATATTTAATTCTTCGCAGAGAGGTAGAACTTCGGCTTCAGGATCACGGCTCCAGGGGGAATACTCATTTTGAATTGCAGACAAAGGTTGTACTGCATGAGCTCTTCGAATTGTTTTTAAGCCAGGCTCAGAAAGCCCCCAATGTAAAACCTTTCCTTCCTTCATCAAGTCCTGAATGGCTCCTGCAACTTCCTCTATAGGGACCTCCGGATCTACACGATGTTGATACAAGAGGTCTATGTAATCCGTTTGTAACCTTTGGAGCATACCATCCACAGTTCTGCGAATGCTTTGGGGCCGACTGTCTAAGCCTCGTCTTTCTCCCGATTCCGGGTTTACATTGAATCCAAATTTTGTAGCTATGACAACATCTTTTCTAAAAGGGGCTACCGCTTCTCCTACTTGGCGTTCATTAATAAGAGGTCCGTATACTTCAGCAGTATCAAAAAAAGTTACCCCATTATCATAGGCTTCCCGGTAGATTTTATTGACCTGACTCTGTTCCCGAACTCCTCCGGTATAAAAACCGACAACAGGTAATCCTCCCAAACCAAGAGAGGAAACTTCAAGTTTTCCAAGCATCCGGCGGTTATGGGTCGCTCCGGGAAAGATTTCACCTTCACGCTTGTCCACAACTCCACTTATGCTACTGGCTGACACAGAAAAAGGGTTCAAGGCAAGTCCGAGTCCGGCAATGGCTGAGCTGCCTAAAAATTTACGTCTGTTTACACTGTTTCTACTCCCCGAATTATTTGATTTGTTATTCTCCATGATTACCGGTATTTATTGAGTTATTCTTCTATTTTGGTTGTGCCTAACCATTTTACCATTGCAGGATCGCGATGGTCAAAGAATAGGCTTTGCTTTTGATCCAGGCTTGTAATGGCTTCCATATCCTCGGCAGTTAGGTCAAAATCGAGGCTATTGAAATTCTCTTGAATACGATTTTTATGAACTGATTTTGAAAGAGCAACAATACCTCTTTGAGCCAGCCATTTTAGTACAACCTGGGCAACAGATTTGTTGTACTTCTTACCAATGGAAACCAGTAATTCATTTTTAAAAAGGTCATTCTTGCCTTCGGCGAAAGATCCCCAGGCCTGGTGTTGAACATCGTTCTCCTCAAGGAACTCATGCGTTTCAATTTGTTGAGTAAACGGATGGGTTTCTATCTGATTCACGGCGGGTTTTACCTTGTTGTGAATTATAAGATCCATTAGTCGGTCAGGCTGGAAATTACTCACTCCAATAGCTTTAATCTTTCCTTCTTTGTACAATTCTTCCATAGCTCTCCATGAGCCGTAAACATCCCCGTATGGCTGATGGATCAAGTATAGATCCAGGTAATCTAACTGCAGCCGGTCCAAGGATTTTTGAAATGCTTTTTTGGTATTTTCATAACCGGCGTTTTGTACCCAAACTTTTGTAGTAATGAAGAGCTCTTCCCGTGGCACATTGCTTCTCTTTATAGCTTTACCAACAGCCTTCTCGTTTTGATAAGCTTCAGCTGTATCGATAAGACGGTATCCAGCTTCTATGGCTTCAAAAACACCTTTTTCACACTCCTCTGGATCCGGTATTTGAAATACTCCGAATCCAAGGATGGGCATTTCGACATCATTATTTAATCTTATTGTTTTCATGGCTAATTTTTTGTTGTACAAAGTTCTATTAATTAAATCGACCTGATTTATACAGATTACCGCTTTTTCTACCAATATTACTGATTGATTATGAGTTACTTAAAAAGCAAAAGACAATTGTGTAATTTTGTACAAAATACAAGTAGAGGATATGGAAGGATTTTTTCAATTTGACACGGTAGATGAATACAACAAGCTGAACAATCATGAAACGCTACACCCGTTGGTAAACATCATTGATTTTTCAAAAGCAGACCGTCGTTCTTGGGGCGGTGCGAAGACTATCAAGATAAATTACGGCTTGTATTGCGTGTTTCTAAAGGAAGTGAAATGCGGTGACCTTAAATATGGCCGTAATTATTATGACTACCAGGAGGGAACTCTGGTTTTCGTATCTCCTGGCCAGGTAATGGAAATTGAAAATAGTGGAGAAATGTACCAACCTATCGGCCATGGTTTGGTTTTTCATTCAGATCTGCTTGCCGGAACCTCTCTTGCAAAGAAAATACAGGAGTACGGATTTTTCAGTTATAACTTGAACGAAGCTCTTCATCTCTCAGAAAAAGAAAGAAAAATAGTTCTGGATTACTTTACCAGAATAAAAGATGAACTACAGCAAGGAGTAGATAAGCACAGCAAAAAATTAATCACCTCTACAATTGAATTATTTTTAAATCACTGTGAGCGTTTTTACGATCGACAATTTTTGACCAGGGATAATGCCAATCAGGGTACAATCGAGAAATTTGAAGAACTGCTAAATGGGTATTTTAAATCTGAATTGCCTCAGAGCAATGGTTTACCCTCGGTTGCTTATTTTGCAGATGCACTGCATTTATCCCCAAATTATTTTGGTGACCTAATAAAAAAGGAAACGGGAAAATCTGCCCAGGAATATGTGCAGAATAAGATCATCGAAATTTCAAAAAACCGAATGTTTGACCACAGTAAGACTGTAAACGAAATCGCTTATGAGCTCGGTTTTAAATATCCGCAACATTTCACCCGACTCTTCAAACAAAGAGTTGGACAAACCCCGAAGGAGTACAGAATGGTGATTTAACTTTTAAGGAAATGTAAATGCAGCAAACGCAGTCTTAAAGAAAAGCTTTAGAGGATGGTAAAGGCTTAATAAGAGAAGACGAGCTGGCCAATTCCCTCAAAAGGACAATTAATATATCATTCTATCACCAATAGTTCAATTATTGACTAACTCCGGTTTTCGATATACTCCCCGTAAGCTAAAACAAAATCTGAATCGTTATCGGACAATTGAGTTTCGTTTAATTCAGACTGTCCTTTTTGTTTAATTCTTTCTTTGAATTGATGGAATCCCGCCACTGATTTAGGAGACATACAGTCGGCAAAAACATTAAAATGCTTATCTAAATCTATTTGATAATTAATGAACCCAAAATTCACATGATTTAAATCCCAGGAAAAATTAAACATTACCACATACCTGCCACTTATAAATCCTCCTGACGGAATTTTAATGGTTCTTGAAGTCTGGCTTAAGATTTTTTCGAATGATAATCTATGTACAGCCAAAATGTATTCAGCTTTTTTGAGGTCCGTTGTGTAACCTCCAAGATCATTTTCTATTATTTTGTCTACAAATAATGTCATTTTGAAAGTGGTTTTTTGACTCAGTTCGTTGTGGTGGAATGTTGCTGTAGTTCAAATTTCCCTAACAGTAGCGAGTTTTGTTCTCTTTGATACCAATCGTTGAAAACCAATTCAAATTCTTTTACCTCAAAACTTCCAAAATCATAGTTTTTAAATTTCTCGATTTCAGCTAAAAATGCTTTGATATTTTGAAGTTCTTTTCTAAATCTAACTGTTGTAGCGTGTGCAGTCTGAATTGTATATCTTCTGTCAATAGATTGCTCCAGATTTGAATTTTTAAATTTTGCTCTCAAATTGTTTCTCATATTGTTCAACATCTCATTTTCTGGAAATCCTTGAATCATTATTCCTGAATCAGAAGCTGTAATTCCCTGGAATTTTATTTCAAATTTATCCATTCCTTTTAAACTCTGCTGTATCAAATTGGAATAGTCAGTAACCGAAATTTGATCTATTCGAAAACCTTCATAACACGAAATAATTGACATCACAGTGATATGAATGTCTGCATTTGGATAATAGTACTGGGAAGAATCTATTTGTTTTAATTCTTCTAAGAATGACTCAATTTCATCTTTAACTTCTTTAGGCGGTCTGATAAGTAAAGTTATTCCGAATCTTTTATCAACTGGAGAATCAATTAGGGAGTCGGTTACATAATCTCCATTTTCGATTTTTCTGATTGAACTTTCATAAAGTTCTTTGTAATGTTCAGTCAGATTCATTTTTCTTCTTCTTCAAATATTTTTTAAAACAATGCTGCACAACGTCTGCGCATATACGCCGTTATTTTTCATTGGCGGTTCATGCGCTATTATGTGTCAGTAATTTAGCTTTTTATCACTTCCTGCGGTGGAATAACAACAGGTTTAATCTAAACGACCTTCAATGAACTAATCAAAATACTTCAAAGCATCAATTGCCTTTTCTTCATCTCCTTTTCCTAAGTAGGCCATGAAATTACGCTCTGTATGGTGACCAGTAATAGTTTTTAGGTGAGAAAGAGGAACTTCCCCATAATAGTTAGTTGCAAAGCTTCTTCTACCGATATGACTTGAAACCAGCTTCCATTTTTCGTAGTAGTCAGTTTTTTTTCTGAATTGTTTTTCGGCAACTTCTACTTTTTTGCTGCCCCAAACCTCTTCTTTTAAACCAGCTTTTTTACATACGTCTTTAATGTACTCGTTGTACTTTGGATCAGGTAAAGGCCTTGGAAACTCGCCATTCCTTTTATCCAGGATCTCCCGGACCTGTTTGAGCAAAGGGATGGTCATAATTTTACCTGTTTTCTTCTGAGTGAATTCGAGCAAAAATTTATCATCTTTTTTCCTAATCATATCCTTAGTAAACCGCATAAAGTCGGAAATTCTCTGCCCGGTAAAGCATGAAATTATTAACCAGTCCCTGGCAGTCTCCTGGTGCTCTTTCGTAAAGCTCTTTTTCTTGATTTTTTCCAACTCCTCAAAAGTGAGATATATTTTTTCTGATTCCTTAGTTTTTGTTTTGATCCTGTCTAATTGCCGACTGGTTTCTAACCCTTGGCTATAGGCATGACGTGCCACCGTTTTAGTGAATTTGATAGCTCTTGCGATTGTATTATAGGCATATCCCTCTTCGAGCATATAAGCTTCAAAATCTCTCTTAAAATCCAGATCAATATCTTTCAACAAGATAGTCTGATCCAAGCTGTTCTGGAATTTTACCAGCATTTGCTTAATTACGTTTGACTTCTTTACAGTTGCCGGACTAACATGCTCTTTTCTTTCCTCGATATAGACTTTCACGTAAGAGATAAGGTCTTCTGGCTTCTCCTTTACTTTTTTAGGATTATAGTAATCATTAATGGTTTTTTGAAGCCATTCTTTAGAGATTTTTTCAGGATCGGTAGAATTAAAGGATTGCAAAATATGAGCTTCAATTTTATTCAGCTCCTGGTTAATAGAATTCTGTTTTTCCTTGAGCTCCTGGATCCTGTTTAGTTCGTCAATATCATTGGTTCTTTTGAATCGTATTTGCAGATGTTCTTTTTCCCAATATTGTCTCGATATCTCCAGCTTTGTTTTTCCTCCAAGTGAGAAATCTCTATAACCTTTGGGAAATTTTTCATCAGTAATTCTGAAGAGCAATCTCAGGTTTAGAAAGGCTTTAGGTTTAGTAGAACGGTAGAGGAAATTTACGCTTGCCATGTCAGATATTTTGTAAAGCCAAATGTAAATTATTTGTACGATAGTTGTACGGTTAAGCGCAAATAAATGCAAACGGCCTCAATCTAAATCGAAAATAATATTAGGCAAAAATGCGATTGTACCGCGTTTTTACTGATGTTATAGCCGTGTTTGGGGATTTTTTTAAATTTTTATTTTTGTGGTTGTGTGGTTCAGGTGGGACCACTTATAATGCTTGTAAATCCCTATAAACAGTACGTTTGTGGGGCTTTTTTTATTCTAGGGGGCGGAGAGAGGGGTAATTTAATTGTAAAATTCGGTTCTAATTTTGCATAAGAGTTTTCTTGAATTCAAAGTTTGTCATGTTATCAGTAAGAATAAAAGAAAGAATCGATTCCGTTTTGGATTTTAAAAGTATGCTAAAATATTTTAGCTCAGAGTATTCTGTCTCCTCTTCAATTGTATACGGCTATGAACTTAAAGGTTTATCTATTAAAACTTCCGCAGTTGGGACAAGCTCCTTCTTCTTTTGCTTTCTGAGATACTTCCTCTGAAAATCCTGCTGCTAATATTCCTGTGGGTAGAGCAAATAACCCAATCCCTATAATGGCAATTATGCCACCTAAAAACTGTCCTAAACCTGTCACGGGATACATATCACCATATCCTACAGTGGTCAGAGTAGCTATGCCCCACCACATCGTTTCTGGAATACTGGAAAAATGCTCTGGTTGGGCTTCATTTTCTATGTAGTACATAAGTGTTGAAGCCAACAAAAGAAGAAAAACCGTAAAGATCAAGGAAACCATAAGTTCCTCTTTTTTCTTTATCAGTACTCGCTCCATTAGTTCTAGGGCTGTCAAGTAGCGAGCAATTTTAAATAATCTGAACACTCTAAATATTCTAAACATCCTTAGAAGTCTTAGGTCAATCCCTAGGAATGGTAGATAAAAAGGCAGAATAGCTAAAAGATCGATTACAGCAAGTGGAGTACAGGCATATTTAAAATTACCTATTACAGATCGGGAGTACTTCGGATTTACATTGGCAGACCATACTCGTAAAACATATTCCAGGGTGAAAATGAGAACAGAAAAAGTTTCAAAAAGAACGAATTGCTCATGATACTGTTGCTTTATTGGTATGAGGGATTCCAACACTAAAGCAAGGATATTCAAAAGTATTAAGCTTATTATAAACACATCAAAATACCAACTAAAATTGCCCTGACGTTTCGAAATGCTCATGATTTTATGCACACTCTTTTTCAATCCTTTTGGGAAAGTTTCATGACCGTACAAGATCTGCCCTACTTTCTTCACTTTTCAGGATTAATTTTGTTTTTGAAAGAGAACAACATCGTTCTCAATACTTATTGTCTGTTTTTTTTTCAGCAATTCCAAGGCGGGCTCCATGTGTTTTGTATTCTCTTTTGTGATCCTGCTGAAGCCAAGCATTTTTGCCACCTCCTTGTAAAGCACATCTTTTGGAATCTCAATATTGCTTTGAAGTAAAGGCAAAAACCCATGTAGAAGTTCTTCTGGTGCAATAGTGGAGGGGTGTCTCTGCTGACCATCTGGTGGCAATCGAAGAGCCTCAACCGATCCAACATCATCTGGAGAATTCCAGAAGAATACCTGACCATTGGATTTAGTTCGATGGATATTTCTAGAGCAAGTTTCTAAAAGTAGGTCTATTCTATTTCCTCTTCGTGTAAATCCCCAGGAGCGGGATATTGTAGAAAAACATTCTTCTCTGGAAACAGGTGCCAAGGATTGAACAAAATCCTTCACCTGGCCACTTACTAAGGTAGGATTCTCAAAAAATTCACCCACAGGAGTTAGATCTATCACTGTAGGGTCAAATAATGAAGAGTTTTTGACTGGCGGTAAATTTTCCTGAAGTACATTAATCTCCTCTTCCTGTTGCTCAGATTCTTTATCTCCCGCAATAAATTCGGAAGTGTCTATTTCTTTAAAGACTTCTTTAATGGCCTCTCTAGGAGCAACTAACAAAGCTTCTAATTCTTGATGTAGCTTATCTATACATTTGCCGCTATCGTACCACCAATCAGTTGACCAAATCCTTAAAATTGTCCAGCCCAGCCCTTCTAACACCATCTGCCTTAGAATATCTCTGTCCCTGGCTGATTTGGCAGAGTGGTAACGTGCACCATCACATTCTATACCTGCCAAGAAACGTCCATGATACTCTGGATGTACTATTCCTAAATCTACACGATATCCACCAACTCCAATCTGTGTTCGCACATTCCAGCCCTTGTTTCTGAGTGCAACAGTAACCTCTTTTTCAAAAAGAGAACCAAACTCATCTTCAATGTTGAAGGATTGTTGTCGAAGAAGAGCTTTATGGCCTTCCTGTGCATATAGCAAATATTCCTTTAGGAGACGTAGTCCTTCTGAGCTGCTTGTGCTAACATCAAGCTCCCGTGGGTGAAAGTTTGAAAATATTTTTACTTCATTTCTGGCTCGAGTCACTGCGACATTTAAACGACGTTCACCTCCTGAATTATTTAATGGACCAAAATTTCGACTTATTTTTCCAAGACTGTCTTTACCGTAGCCTACAGAGAATAAGATCAAATCTCTTTCATCTCCCTGCACATTTTCGAGGTTCTTAACAAAGATATATTCAGGATTATTGGCGTCGAAAAAACTTTCAAATTGTGGCTCCTTCTGCAGACGCGCATCGATTAAATCGCTGATGAGGTTCGCCTGAACTGAGCTGAAAGTAACAACTCCAATAGAGCCGGTGCTCTCTTCTTCTTTTAAACGGCTAAATATTTCATCAACTACAGCATTAGCTTCCCCGCCATTTGTCTTGGATTTCCCTTTATCATAAAAAGCATTCTTACCATTTACTACCTTTAAAGAAACTTTGTCATCTTCAGTATCACTAGCGGGAAAGGTGTGAAGCCTATTATCATAAATGTGATGATTTGAAAAACTGATAAGACTCTCAGAGCGACTTCGATAATGCCACTTCAGAAGCATCTCTGGGTATATACTGCCAAACATTTCAAGAACGCTTTCACAGTCTATCTTTTCATCTGAATCATCTTCTGATTTCATGCTAAAGAAAGCCGTTGGTGGCAATTGTTTTGTGTCTCCGACTATTATTGCCTGTTTTCCTCTAGATAAGGCCCCTATAGCATCCCAAGGTGGTATTTGTGAGGCTTCATCAAAAATGACTATGTCAAAATCTGGGGAAACGGGTAGATACTGACTCACGGACATCGGACTCATGAGGTAGCAAGGCTTGAGGCTTTTAGCTACTGAATCAATCGAATCCAGGAACTTCCGAATAGGAAGATGCCGCCTACTCTTCTTATTTTCCTTCACAATAAGACCCACCGGCGAATCGGGTAAAATCAGATTCCCCATTCTGGGTTTGTCAGCAGATATTTTACCTGAGAGAGCCTTTTTAGTGTAAGTTCTGTATTTGATGTCCAGATTTTTAAAATCAGAATCTAATTTATTGAGTTGAAGACCTGTTGTATTATTTAGTGTATCAGAATCGTCATTTTTTTCTTGTAGCCATTGACGATGAAAGTTATAATTGAAAACCTCGTAGATTTTTGATTTTGAGATCTCTGCTTTATCCACAGCTTCAAAAAGCGGATCTAAACCTGCTACAGAAAGTTCAGACTTCAAAACATTCATTGTGGTAATATCTCTGAACAGTGAAAAAGAGTTTTGAATAGCTTTAAGTTTTTGTGCTAGTTCAGTCGCTTTTACTTCAGCAAATCCAGATTTTAGCTCCAGTTCGTCCTTCAGCAAATTTAGATTTGATCTGAGGTCAGTTAAAAATTCGTGCTTTTGATCAAATTCTTTTTTTATTTCGCTTGATTCCGCCAGGGCTAAGGACCTATTTTCAACCAAGTTGACAATGAAAGTCTTAGCTGAAGCAGCTGTTTCAAAATCTGAAGAGTAGAGGGCTAAAAGATCTTTATTCACATCTTCTGCCCAGGCCATGGCTTTTCGAAATTTCTCATCTTTTGTCAGCTGGTAATCCTCACCTATTGCTTCTTTTACGAAGCGGGAAGCCTTTTCCTCTTTTATTAATCCTTCCTGATATCTTATTCCAGCTTCAAAGTACTGATTATAATTGTCCAGAGGTTCTAATTTATCTTTCAATAGAATTTTGACTCTTCCTTTAAACTTTAGCTTCTTAAAAAACTTGATAAGGAAAAAACCATCCTGAGTTTCCTGTAGTTGCTGCTTCAGCTCATAAAAATTCTCCTGAAACACTTTTGCCTGAAACACCTTCTCCAACTTTTGCCTGATTTCCGCTTGATTTTTTAAGTGTTCTAAATTCTCATAGAATTCTGACTGATATTGTGAGAAATCTCTTTGGTTGAGGAACCCAGATGTAATTTCAGGTGTAGCCAATAGCTTATTTACAAAATCACCCAAGGCTAACCAGTCGACAATTTTCCATTTTGGATTGAGCGGGAGCTTACTATTGGCGTCCCCACTGATTTTTTCAAGCTCCTCAATCAGGGATTTGATTTTGTTCATCAATTGAATTACTACATCTTCGGTTCTGCTATTCCATTCCTTTTTTTGAACTGTGGCCCAAGCTAAATATTCTTCATTTGTTAGACTTCCTGCAAATTCCTCCCAGTTTTTTAATTTTGAAACGAGTTCTCTAAGCATAGCTAGAGGGAATTTCAGAAAACTTTCGAATTTAAGATCTACCTTCGGCATATCGGGATTTCTTGAAGCCAAACCAAAAGCTTTATATGCTGAAATACCTGAAGGACTTACTTCATGAAGTTCCCGGAAGTAGTTATTTAATCCGTCCCTAGAGGTTTTTAATTCTTCTGAAACCTGGTCCCATTCGCCATTAAGGGACTCGGAATTAAATTCCAGAGCATTGTAGAAGCTTTTTACAACTTCCTTCTTTTCTGATTTTTTAGAATGAAGTTCCAGACAAAAAGGACCAATACCAATTTCTTGTAAGCGCCTGTAGACCACTTCTAATGCAACTTTCTTTTCGGAAACAAAGAGTACTCGTTTTCCAATTCCAATGCAGTGAGATATCATGTTAGCTATGGTCTGAGATTTTCCCGTGCCGGGAGGCCCCTGGAGTACAAAACTGTTGCCTTCAGCCGCTGATAGCACTGCAGCCATTTGGGATGAGTCTGCTGACAGAGGGCAATACAGATCCTTAGGATGAAGTAGCTCTTCCACCTTATCTTCTGAAACGAATTCTGGTATTTCATCGGGGGCTTCTGAAGTCATTATCGTGCGAATCACAGGGCTTTTGAGCATATCCTCATAGTGATTATCCAGTTCTTTCCACATGAGGTACTTCTGAAAAGAAAATTCACTGAGCCATACTTCTTCTTTAACTTCCCATCCACGTCTGTCACGAATTATTTTTCTAATAATGTCAAAAATCAATTGAACATTTACTCCAGATTCGTCTTCAGGAAGAGGATCCAAACCAGGGAACTCTAAATCAAAATCTCTTTTTAGTTTTTGAAGAAGAGTATGGTTCAACACGGTATCATCGTCGCGGAGTGACAGGGAAAATTTACCTCCAACTGTTTTTTTCTTGAGGTTAACGGGAAGCAAGAGGAGTGGAGATCTTCTCTCTGTCTGACTTCGATCAGTCTCCTTCCAGGAAAGGATACCTAAAGCAAGGAACAATGTATTAGCCCCAGTTTCTTCTTCTGCATTCACAACCGAACGATAAAGACTGTTCAGTACTGTCTGAAATTTGGTCTCAGATAGTTTAGTTAACAGCTTTTTTCTTTCAAAGTTTAAGGTTATCTGGTCTGTTAGAATCTCTTCTTGATCGGTCCGTTGGAGGTTCAAAGAACTTTGTCTTGGTTCAGGCAATATTTCGAAAGCTGCACCATCAGCAAGTATATCCTCAATTTCATTCGGGCTATGACAAAGGATTTCCACAGTTCCTTTATTAGGGCGAAAGTTCAAAAGGCGATTACGGAAGCTAAGGTCCAGAAGTTTGTCTTTCCACTTATCGAGCTCTTTCTCGCGAGCCTCGATATTTTCAGGTAATTCAAATTCTTTAAAGCTTCGGGTCTCCAATTCCGTTTCTTCCTTTCTTAGCTCTCTTTTCTCCGTTGCCTTATTAGCTAACGATACTGAATCATTTAGGGGATGAATTCTGGCGTGCCGCCGGCAATGAGTCACGTCTATACCACAAATAAAGTTCTCCCCATTTTTAAAGTGGTCTTTACCCAAACTCTCTAATTGAGAAAAACCAATATGAGAATCAGCTGTGGCGCTAGTGATTTCTATAGCTGCCATTTCATCCAGTTCAATCCTTTTCCTGAAAAACTGAGCATCTTCCTCCAAAGGTCGCGGTAGAAATTTATCTTCCAACCAAAAACCCGCATAAGCGTGCCCATGGATTATAAATATTAATGAATGAATCCCCGCCTGTTCTAAACAAGCAGCGTAAAGAAGAGAAATATCCAAACAATTAGCCATTGAGTGTTTAAGGATCTGTTCTGGCGTACGAATTTTTTGACCTGTATCTTCAAAACTGGCGGGAGCCTCTGAATAGGTGATGTTTTCTTCTCGAATAGCCTGATATATTGCCTGAGCTGTTTGATATATCCGTTCACGATCTTTACTTTGATAACCACTCAAAGCAGAATTTCCCGTCAATTCCTTAAGAAAATCCGCAGCCTTTCGATTGATTCGCTGAACGATGTCGCTATTTGGCATTATGTGACTCACCAGAAGTTCAAGTGGCGCCTGTTGCCCTAACCAAACACTCTCTGGCTCGATTTCTAAATCCTGAAAGGTCTGTGATATAATAGTACCCTCTGTGTCCTGTAAATCAACCAAAAATCTTCCCCGGATTTTTTCATTTACGTTTTTAAAGTAGTCCCAGGAGTGACTTATTACTGGATTTTCCACAATAAATATTTCACCGGGAGGAATTGAGGAAATTACAATTTCCCCACTCAAAACGCCTTCTGGATCTGACTTTATCTTTAGTTTCAGATTTTCTAAATGTTCTTCAGTATCGTTACCAATCTGTAACTTTTGAATGAGAGGGATGCGGTTCTGTAAGAGGGCGAGGTTCATTCGCTCTCTAGCTAAGAGTTCCAGTTGAATGTTCATAGTTTTTTACAGTTGGTATTAATTAAATATTCATCTCCTAAAAGGTTAAGCGGAATCGATTCAAAGGATAATTGGTAAGGAGGGGAAATAAATGAAGAGACTGCTCTCAACCGCTTGGTTACCAAATGCGGTTCTAGCAATAGTGAATGTGCTTTAAGCCCTAGCCCTTTGTTCATAATGATGGGTTTTCTAACAGCTGCAACTGTTTTTCTTGGGTAGGGATAATATTGACTCTGCAGCGGCAGTCTTTAAAAATATTCAAAAATTATTAATAATTTGATGAGAATTAAAAAAATATCTTATCATGTTTTTAGTAAAGGAGGTACTGGTCGCTCTCACACAAATTTGCTTGCTAAAAAGATATTTTTTCTTTTGTCTTCAGAGACTTTTAGGGTATGACAGAACAAGCTCTTACAGGTGATTACTTGTACCAGAAGAATCAAAGTCTAATATGTTTTAAGCTCTAACAAGTTAATTAGCTTGAACTACATAAATACTTGCTATTGAGCAGACCTTTTTGGTTTTTGTACAGCTGACTAAAAGTCTGATGGTCGGATCGTTCATATGTTTACCACTTTCTTTAAATAAGTGGTATGTTACATCTGCGGCAATTCCGGTCGCTCCAGTCCGTTTTCAATTCCCCGCTCCAGCACTTTTTTAATTCCCTCGAGGTTTTCTGAGAATTGCATCATTTGTGAAAGTACCTGCGCCATATTGTTTTTGTCCCCAAAGCCTTTGAGTTTGTTGTTCTTTACAAATGTTTCCCTGATGTTGTTCCATCGCAGTTTATCTTCAGGTTTTAGAGCATCTACCAGTTCCTGGAACTTTAGCAGGTTTGCTTCTGCAGAAGAAGTAAGGGTTTGAGACTCGCTTTCATAATGGGAAAGCACCAGTCTTTGCAGTTCCTTCTCATTCATAATAGGGACGACTTTGCTTACCAGTTTGTTCATATCCCGGTAAGATCCCTGGAGTTTAAAAACAGGTTCGATCCTGTATTCATCTTCCATTGCTGCGCTTTTTATGTAAGCGGCGTTTACCTTTAACACAGCGTTACGAATACTAATGACCTTTTCTAAGACAGAAGTATATTCCTGTACTTCCTGGCTGCTATGGTTTCCCTGGAGCTGTGCTTCCTGATTATTGTTTTCGATACGGTCAAGCAAAGTGTAAACATCATCAAAATTGGTGCTGCTAAGCTGCTGCAGGAGAGGGTTTGAAGTAAGGGAATTCTCAATTAAACTGAGCTTAAACAAATGTTCTGTATCTCCAATAATGTCTCCCAGGTTATAAATGTCAGCACGGTTCGCCAGCATATCGGGAATCCTGAACTTATCGCCGGTTTCGGTATATGGATTACCAGCCATGATCACGCAGAATTTCTTTCCGCGAAGGTCATAGGTTTTGGACTTTCCATTAAAGATCCCTTCAATTTTTCGGGTACCATCGGAAAGGGAAATGAATTTTTGAAGAAATTCGGGATTGCAATGCTGAATATCATCCAGGTAAAGCATCACGTTATTGCCCATTTCAAAAGCCAAATTCAGCTTTTTTAACTCCTCCCGTGCTCCGGAATTTGTAGCCGATGCGGGATCTACCGAAGTCACATCATGACCAATCGCAGGTCCATTGATACGCATAAACACCAGTCCCAGGCGATCTGCAATGTATTCCATTAGCGTCGTTTTACCATATCCCGGAGGTGAGATTAGCAAAAGCATTCCGTTACGGTCTGTTCGCGTATTGTCTCCCACTGTTCCCAGCTGCTTTGCAAGGTTGTCTCCAAACAAGGGGAAGTATACCTGGTCAATGAGCTTATTCCTGACAAAAGAAGTGAGTACCCTGGGCTTAAACTCTTCCAGTTTTAAATCTTCTTTCAGTTGCTTTGTCAGCTCCTGTTTTGCATTTCTAAAGGCATTAAAAGCAGGAATATCCTCAGTAATAAATTGCTCCAGTCGGGAAACAAAACTGTGATAATGGAATAGAAAAACCCCTTTTTGTAGGGATGGATGATCCCCTGCCAGGTCTTCAATGGTCACTACAGGAGAAACCGATTTGGTTTTCTGAATAGATTCGTCTTCAAACAAAATGCGGCAAACCACTTCATCAATATAGCTCGTGAACTCAATTGTGCCGGGTTTCTCAGGTTTAGAATTGCTATTGATATAAGCTGAAACCCATTGCCTGATTAGGCGTATTTTATCCTCATAACATTCTGTAGAGTCATAACTCTTTTTGAACCGCAGATCTGCCTGCTGATCTTTTAAGGCTTTTAGAAAATTTTCCTTCAGGTTGTTTGCTACACTGCTGCGTTCAAACTCATCATCATTCTGAAGTTCTTCAAATATATAGGCGGCTATTTCCCCGACGAAAGAAGTGTCAAAAATGCCACTTTCCTCAGCAAATTTTGAAATGTGCTGCGCCAGATTCTCAATTACAAAATCATACTCGCGGGCATCAGGGAATATGCTGAGAACTTCACCGGATGCTTTTATTGTTTTATCCAGCTCTTGTTTTACATTTCCAGGCAGACTGTTCCAGAAGTACTGTGCAAAGGCCCGTATTTGTGGGGGAAAGCGTAATAAACCCAGTTCATGATGCTTATGTACTAAAACCTTCAGGATCTTTGCGGCATCTACATCATGTACGCCTTTTATATAGCCTTCGGAATAATCACTGCTGCTTTCCTGTTGCACGATCTTTATAAGCTCATCGTCTCCGGCCTTTAAAAGTTGTTCCAGAGGCAGTTTTTTGAACATCTTATAGGCCAGGTAAGAAGAACGGTAGACTTTCTGGTTTTCGGAAACAAATTCCTGCTCCCATTGTTTTCTGGAGTTTAAAAGCGTTTCATCCTTCAATTCCTGATAAAAATCGGTGCCGGTCAAATGATAGTAAGGAATGCCATTTTTCAATACAATGGTAAGATCGAGGGGCTGTTTGTTTACTCCGAATTTATGTTTCCCCAGCCTGATTACGTTATCACCGTCCTCGTAAAGATCCAGCTTATCCTTCAGTTTTCGAAGGGCATTTTCCCGCGCCGATTTCAAACTGGTCTCAATTTCTTCAGCTTTCCCAACATCATCCAGCTCTTTCAGCTGCTTAATGATATCCCGCACCTTGTTGATCATAAGATCGGAAGCGAAATATCCCTGTATCTCGGCTGCAGTTCTAAAAGTTTGCACTTTAGACCGGGCTCCTTTCAGTATTCTTTCAGAAGCATTTTGCAGGGCAAGTGCCTTTTTATTTCGCCTTTCAAGCAGGGCGTTCTTCCTGGCTTCAAAGGCCGAATTTACCTCTTCCCGTTTTTCAAGAACGAGCTCAATAAACTCTTCAAAGTCTGTAAACCTGCCCTCCAGTTCTTCAAGCTGAATGGAGAGCTTTGTCTGGTATTCATCACACTTTTCTGGAGTGTTAGCAATATCGAGATAATTGATAATGCTTTGGTCAATTAGTTTTAACTGCGCAGCAAAATCAGCATGAGCCTCTGCACTTCCCAGATTTTTCTTTTTATTCCGAAGCGCAGCCTTCAGTTTATTGATAGTGGAGAAGATCAGGGAAATATTGTGAATGATCCTGGTAGAATGCGACGTGTCTTCTATTTCAAGATTGGAAACAATATCGATCAACATCTCAAGATCGGTTGCGAGCTGGTTGACTTCCTCTTCAAGTTTCTTAACCTCTACTACCTTGTTTATTCCTTCCAGAGCAGCCTCTTTTTCGCCAACGCTGTTGTGATAGGGTTGGAGCGCTTTTTCATCCAGCAGGAACTGAACACAACGTTCTGAAAGTTTCTGAGTATGTTCGGCTATCTTGTTTTCCAGGTTTTGGATGAAGTCTTCGTCGAGGTAACGAATCTCCCTAAGGCTGATCACTTCCCCGCGCAATTTCCGAAGGTCGGTTAACAGAGCTACAAAGTCGTTAATGGATTTGAACGAAGAACTTTTTATCTTTCCGAAGAGTGCATCGGCTCTTTCAGAGATATTTTTCGTTTGATCTGTCGCGTTCTTTTTGAGCTGCACTACCTTCTGAAATTCATCTATTGCAGCATTGGCGGCCTTGTTTATTTCTGAAAGTGGAATATTAAGCTGCTGTGATTCTTTTTCGGGTAACCAGTAGTAGGAATCCAGAACATCTTTGGAGGCGTTTGCGATGTCCAGATACAATCCGTCGTAGTTGTCTTCCTTATTCAGTAGAATGATAAGGCTGTGAACCTCGGCCATTGCCCGAACAATATCTTTGTTCCCAATCTTGTACAGCAGCGTATCTTCGTGCTGGGAAGGCATATAATCCCCTTTTAAAAATGGGGTTTGCCAAATCTGTATCACGTGGTGCCGGGTTTGTTCTTCTTCTTTCCTGAAGTAACATAGCTCTCCGTTTTTCAGCAGGGTGAATCCGCTACATATGATAGGAGTCTGGATTTCCTGGGTGATGATGTTGTAGGACATCAGGTTGTGCAAACCTTCTTCAGGAGAATAGAAAACATACATAAAGTTCTCTCCGTTGGGAGAAGGGATCCGCTGTTCAAATTTCACATCGGGAATGCTGTTGGCAAAAACCTTGTACTCTCCGGTTTGGAGGTAATATCCATTTGGGAAAATGATCCCCTGGTCATCGGGAAGAAGAATACAGGATTCTTTTATACTATCAATCTTTTTTACTTCCCGCAGTTTATGGTTGTACACGAAATATCGCGGAGACTCCTGGAAAGGTTTTATCTCCAGCGCAATTAAATTTCCAACTGCTGCAAAGCGATACTGGCCATCATCAAGCGTCTGGTCCCTGTGCTCCACAGGCTCTGTAAGAATACCCTTTCCATCTTCGGTGTTATTTTCGATTTTAATGGTTAAATCGCCACCAATGGTTTCTACAAACACCCTGTCAAGAATGGAGACGTGAGAATGGGCGCCATAGCGGTGCATATCTCGTGTCACTTCCTGCCACTTGAACTCATGCTGGGGCTGGAACTTATATTCGTGGTCACTGCGATTGTCCACATATTGTATGGATTCTTCCTTAATGAGCCACTTAAAAGTCTTGATATCTGTTGCGCTGTCACTTAGCTGAAAAACCATATGCAGGTAATTCCCAATAATTGCGAACTTGGAGAAAATGGTGTTTCGGTAATACTTGTAGAGGTTAGCAAAATCTGAAATAAACTGATCGTCTTCCAAAATCTCCAGTGTCTTTGGCTCGAGCTTATTATTTTTAAATTCATAAATGCTGAACACATCAGATAACGTGATCTCTGTACGCAGACCAAAATGTACATTATATCCGAGGAGACAGGTATTTCCCAGGGACACAATATCTCGTGCAACACAGTTGTTCTCTGTATTGATACGGTCGTTGGAGATCAATTTTGTCTCCAGGGAGCCAAATACCTTTTTCCGATCTGTATCTAGTTTTTGTAAACGCTCCTGCAGGTCCTTTTTCTGTTTTTGTAGCCTATTCTGAATTACCTCATAGGTTCCTCCATCCAGAGTCTGTGTATTTTTATTTTGTTCCTGTACTGCCATTTTTGGATATCTGCTTATTCTGTCTCACGAAATGTCCAGCAAACATTTTCTTATCCTGATTTCAAAGAAAATTTTGCTTTTGAATATGATAATGAAGTTCCCGAAGCACCTCTCTGCACCGGTTTAAATACAACGCCCTGCAGTGATACAGGGCGCTGTTAATCTTAGATCTTATCTATAGTCTTATCTGAAATACCAAGATCTGTAGCCATTTTAAGCAAATCACTTAAGGTAGATTGCTCGTTAGATCCCTTGACCTTGGTCTTAAGATCCAGTAACAGGTTGGCAACTGTGATGTTCTTAATATCTTCGGAAGAGATACCATACTTATCGGTAAACAGCTTGATCTTTTCAAGCAGATTTCCGTTGGCTTTGTCATCGCCATCACCCAGAACTGCCTGTTTCACATCCTGAATGTTGATACTGTTCTCTACCAGTCGGTCAATACCTTTACCTCTTGTAATTTGTCCCACAATTTGATCGAAGAACATAGTTTCTCCTCCAACAATATCAATTTTTGCTGCTTTAAGAGCGTCTCCAAGAACCTTGGCTTGCGCATCTGCTATATCTTTGTGGATGTTGATGTGGGCAAGATCCACCTGAAGGTCTTTATCCAAACGAAGTTTGAACTCTTCGTGGTCTCTGCCAACGCCGTCCAGTTTTTTCATTGCATTTGCTTTCTCCTCGATTCCGGCAGCATCTGAAAGTGCTTTTTCCTTGATCACTGCTGCTTCGGCAAGTCCATCTTTGCGTTTGGCTTCGGCTTTGGCTTCGATTCCTGCAGCTTCGGCTTTTGCTTTTTTCTCGATGATATTTGCTTCCACAAGTCCCTGCCGCTCGTTGGCATCGGCTTTTGCGTGCATTACCTGTGCTTCAGACATTCCCACTGTGGCTTCTTCTTTCGCCTGGGCTTCAGCAAGGATTTTTCTTGCTTGCGCCTGTTTCTCACTGGCTTCTTTATGAGCAAGTGCTTCGATGTTGATCTCTTCGGCTCTTTGTTTTGCAGCTTCTTTTTGTGCCTCGGCAGACTTAATAGTCTTAATAAGATCTTCCTGTGCAGTAGCTTCAGCAATAGTGATCTTCACCTGCTTATCACGATCGGCAGTTTTGAAAGCCTGGATATCTTTCATATTTTCCTGCTCTTCGACCACACCTTTTTCCAGCATCACCCTGTCGCGGATTACGTCCTGAATGTTTTTCTTCTCAACCTCAACTACTTTTTCTTTCTCTATTTGTGCAAGGGTTACTACTCGCTCTCGCTCTGTAGCTTCCAGTAATCGGTCTTTTTCAACACGTTCAGTTTCTACGGCATCTGTACGCTGCTTGTTTTTAAGGGCAACCAAAATTTGACGCTCCATATTTTCTTCAGCCACTTTGACTTTTTCCTGGGTAGCGATTCGTGCAGTTTCAGATTTAAGACGTTCTTCTTCAGCAACTTTTAAGGTTTCGGCCTCTTCCCTGGACTTGATGTTTGCAATCTCACGTTTTTGCTGCTCTTCTTTTTCAGCTAATTGTTTATCCAGTTCCAGGATTGCTTCACGTGCTTCCACGTCCTGTTTGCGAATGGTTTTTTCCTCATCTCTTTTAATAAGGTTGGCCTTGATGCTTTGAGCTGCAGTTAGTTCGGTAATTTTTTTAATCCCTTCTGCATCAAGGATATTATCTGGTTTTAGTTCTTTAATGGAGGTCTGTTCCAGGAAGTCGATAGCACAATCCTCCAGCGTATAGCCATTTAGATCTGTGCCGATGATGTTTACGATCTCATCTCTAAATTCCCGACGGGCCTCATACAATTCAATAAATTCGAATTTCTTACCTACTGTTTTTAAAGCTTCAGAGAATTTCGCTTCAAAAAGGTCTTCCAGGGTCTCAATTCTGGAAGCTCTGGCAACGCCAATTGTTTGAGCTACTTTCTTGATGTACTCCACATCATTATTGACACGCACGAAAAAAGCAACTTTAATATCTGCACGCATATTGTCTTTACAGATGAGTCCTTCGTGAGCGATACGTTCTATCTGGATTTTCTTTACAGAGACATCCATGATCTCCACTTTATGGAAAACAGGCACTACGTATAATCCTTTGTCGGTTGCCACCTGCGTACCGCCAAAACCGGTCCTGATGAGCGCCTGCCCCTGTGGGACTTTTTTATAAAACATCGCGATTATCGCGAAATAGACTACGACGAGGAAGAGAAGAACTCCTATTCCCAGCCCGATAATTTGTAAAATTGATTCCATTGATTTAATGTTTTAGTCGTTATAGGTTTGAACGAGGTAATAATTATGGTCTGGTGACCTTTTAATGATGAGCACGCTGCTTCCGTAAACCAGCGGCTCTCCTGTGAGTGATTTGACGTAGATGGACATGGTGCTTCCATCAACTTTAACTTCGGCATTGCCCATTTTATCTTCAGATATAGAGGAAAGTAAAAGCCCTTTTCGGCCCAGGTAATCTATAGGTGCATCGCCATCTTTGTTCAGGTTCTTAAAGAAACCTTTAAAAGGAGTGGTGAAAATCTTGTTGACGATAAGCGCCGGAAAAAGAGCGATGAGCATAATGGAAAACCCGAAGTAGTTGTCATACGAGTGGGTTACTGCAGTAGTGAGCACTGTCATAAACCACCAGATAAAGATCCAGCAGGTGAAGGTGAACATGAACGGAAGGCCTACAAAATTGAAGTAGATAAGAAAAACCTGCCACCATTTTAATGGTCGCCTGCGCTTGCCTACAACGTCCTCTTGGTTTACTTCGGCATTCGAAAGATCCTGAAAATCCATATTGCCGCCATCCATACCAGTCCCTGCATCAATAGCCGGATCAAGGTCAACCTCCACATCAAAATCGACATCATAGTCGAGTCCCCCTATCATTGTGAACACCCAGTAGAGGAGTAACACAATAAGAAGAATGGTAAGTACCAGGTTGACCTCAGAAAATAATATATTGAAAAGATTTGCCAAGATTAGGATTCTTTGGAGGCGTTAAGACCTAATTGCTCTTTAAGTTTTTCAAGATCGTCATCGGCCTTTGCTTTTGAAGTATCGGCTGCTTTATCAATCTCGTCGTCTATAGATTTTGAAGCGTTTGCAATGTCTCCATAAGCTTCTGCAAGGGCTTCGTCCTGTGCCACTTTTTCCTTCATTCGTTCCAGCATAGAAACGGTTCCGGTGCTGTCGAGTTCGGCCATTTGTTTGTTAAGGCTGCTGGTGGCTTTGCTTACTTTTACACGAGCTTTCAACGTTTTAAGCTCATTCTCCCAGTTGCTGATGTTGCTCTTAATAGTTTGAATCGTTTTTTGCAGCTGTGCCACGTTATTGTCGAATTTGGCCGACTCCTCTTTGGCGCGCTCCACCTGCTGTTCTGCAGCTTCCTTTTGAACAAGTGCCTCTTTTGCAAGACGATCTGCTTCGGAAGTATCCATCTCTTTACTGTGTCCTTTTTTAAGGATGATAATTGCCTTTTTTTGATATTCTTCGGCCTTATCCTGGTATTCTTCCTGGTCATTTTTAGCACGAATGGCCAAAGCTTTTACCTGTGCCAGGGCCTCCAGGCTCTTGTCAAGATCTTCTTTCATATCCCTGATGCCCTGCTCGGTCATTTTAATGGGATCTTCCATGTTGTCAATAGCCGAGTTTGTTTCAGCCTGACCTATTTTAAATAAACGTCTAAATATATTCATGATATTATGGTTTTAGTATTTTGAAAATTCAATAATGTGGTCTGAGTATTCACTCATTAACAGGCTAAGAGAGTTTAAACTGCCTTCCAGCTCGTTGATATCCATGTTCTCAATTTGCAGGGTATCTCTGAAGATGACTTTTTCGCCACTTTCATCCAGGACAAAGGCTCCGTGAATAATATCTCTGTTCTTCTGAAGCAGGTTCCTAAAGATCTTCTCCGACTGGTTATTGATCCTGAAAATAAATTGTTCTATGATCAAAATAGGAGGAGCTACTCCAAGAATAAGATTCCTGATTCCGTGGTTCTCTTTCTGAACTACCATGATGCTGTTTTCTGGATCTTCACGGCTAATGTTAAAGTTAAGTTCCAGTAAAAAATCCCTGGTAATACTAAAGTGATTTTTCATTGACTGATGGTTAGATTGTTAAAATTTTCTAAAAGTTAATATTACAAAAAAACTCTAAAAGAGGGCACAAAAAAGATTAATTAGGTGTACTAACAGAAAAATGATTAATGCGGCCATAATTTGCTGGTTTTAATTGGTTAATGATTGGTTTTAGTTGAAGATTTTTTCCTGTTTCCTATGCTTTTTAGTGCCCGGGCGATAGAAGAAATCAGAAAGTAATCCTCATAATATTAGCAGGAATAAAAGCTTTTTGCTAATATTGTTAGAGCAATGTACAATAAAAATTGGAAGTTGCAAATAAAATTAGCAAAATTATGTCCTTTTTTGGTAAGAACATTCGAAAGATACGCAGTGTAAAGTCTCTAAGTCAACAATCATTCGCTGAGCTGTTCGACTTAAAACGTGCAACATTAGGGGCTTACGAGGAAGAGCGGAGTGAGCCTAAGATCGATACAATTATTAAGATTGCTAACCATTTTAGCATCCCCCTGGACGACCTGCTCATGAAAGAGCTTACTGTAAATAAATTACTGAAGTTTCAGGGCAACCTTATTACAGATCAGGAAGAAATAGTGCGGGAACGTTTTGCTACAGTTCCATGTATTACACCTACTTGTAGTAATGACTATGTTTCCTATTATAATAAAGAGGATTTTATAAAAAGCCTGCCCTGCCTGCAACTACCGGTAAGCAAAGAGAAAAAATACCGCGGTTACACGGTAGATAACCTGGAAATGAGCAGTAATGATAAAGGGCTCTTTCCCAAAGATGTTGTTATAGGGGAATTTGTGCCGCCAAAAGATTACGCACAAATTGACAACGGTTGTTTAGTTCTCGTGGTTGCCGAAAATCAACTTATCCTGCGGAAATTATATATCACCAAGGATAAATTCATTCTTCGGGCAGAACATAAAAATGTAGAGGAGATGAGCTTTTTAAAAAAGGAAGTGAAAGAACTTTGGCAAGTGCGCTATGCATTTTATCACCGCCTGCCTGAATTTAGTGATGGCATTGAAGAAAAATTGCTCTTTTTAGAAAGAGAGTTTGTAAAGATGAGGGATTCCAGATGAGGTGGAATTTCATTTGCTAATCTTGAAGGTGTATTCTTTACCTGGTGTATATCTTCCGAAGTTCCTTTCAGCCACTTCCAAACCTAACATTTAAACTTTGCTTCATTCTTCATGACGTAAGAAGTGATAGATCTAATTTTACTGGAATTCAACAGGGTAAAGACATCAAGAAGGAGAGATTTCTCCTAAAACTTCTTTCGCGTATCTTTTTGAGATGGGAATACTTTTGTTGCCAATGGTGATCTCTTTGGTATTAAAGGCAGTAACACAATTTTTATTGATGATATAAGAACGGTGCACTTGTAAAAAGGAAGAAGAATTCACCTGCGCTAAAAACTCTTTAATACTGGAACGGATCAATTTTTCAGAATTTTCTAAATAAAGCATGAGATATTGATCTTCTTTTTTTGCAAACAGGATTTGCTCTTCTGACAGGATGACCTTTTTATCTCTATCCTTTACAATAATTTGCGCTTTTGTTTGTATTTTACTCACAGCCAGTTCCACAGCAATAAAAAGGTCCTTGTTATTAAAGGGTTTTACTAAATAGCTGGTGGGTTTTGTAGCAATTGCTTTTTTGATAGTCTCTACATCATTAAAAGCAGTCAAATAGATGAGCGGTATATTTAATTGATTCCCCAGCCAAACCCCGGTATGGGAGCCTTCAACCCTAATGTCTAAAATGGCAATATCTGGTTTTAATAAGGCGATCTCTGCGAGCGCAGTTTCTGCATTTGTTGCCATCCCACAAATAGTAAAATCCAGATCTTCCAGCGTCTGTTTTAGGAGCTCCTGGGTGATTATTTCGTCTTCTAAAATGTAAATTTTTATACTACTCATGAGTTGGGAAAAGTAAAATTAATTTAAAACTGGTAGAATTCTCAATCTTTAAATCTCCTTTTAATTGCTTATTCATCATTTCTATGATTTTCCTACCCATAGCCTGTTTTGGACTCTTTTCATTTTTAAAACTACCATTGTCAAAATATTCAAAGACATACTTCTTACCCTGCTTTTCAAAATGTATGTAAATCTCTGGATATTCTGTTTTTGTGAAAGCGTGTTTGTAGGAATTATTGATCAATTCATTCAGTAAAAGTGAAAAGGGGGTAGCTTGATCGATATCTAAAATAGAGGCGTCTATGTCTAAATGATAGGTGGCATTTATAGGAAAAAGCCTTTTGTAATAGTCTATACAATTTTCAATATTTTCTTTAACAGGAATTAGATTCTGCTTGCTTGAATTATATAATAGATTGTGAATACCGGCGATAGACTCTATCCTGCTTTGGCTATCCTGTAATTTTTCTTTTAATTCCTCATTCTTGCTGTTTACAATTTGCAGGCCCAACAATCCGGAAACAATTTGAAGATTATTTTTAATCCTGTGATGGATTTCCAACATCATAACATTTTTGATTTTGGCTTCATTTACAGCAATTTTATTTTTTGAAAATAAGATCTGTTTTTCTTTATACTGATTAAAAAGGTATAGAACAGAAATAGAAACCAATAACAGGAGCAGTAAAATAAACCACCAGGTTTTATAAAACACTTCTTTCGAAATTACTTTTAGAGTAATTCTTCCTCCTATTTTTTGATTAGAAGCATTATAGGCTTCCACCTGCAAATTATAAGTTCCGGCTGACAAGTTTGCGTATAGAATCTCTTTACCGGAATAGTTGGTGAACCATTCTGAGGTATTTCCGTTCCCCAATAAGCGATACTGGTACTTAATATCCTGGGGGTTCATCTGTCCAAATACAGATAGTGTTGCCGAAAACCTTCTGTATTCTGAAGGCAATACAATTTCGTTGGTGTTATTTAAAAAGCCGGGGGAGGTATTAACTTCCCAATGATTGTTCTCTGAATTAAAAAATGAAATTGAAGTAAATTGTGGTTGTACATTTATATTATTTTCAACCAGTTCCTCAGGCTTAAAATAGCTAAGACCTTTATAACTTCCCATTAAAATACTACCATCCTGCTCATCTTTGTAGGTGCTGAACATATTACCTTTAATTTCATAAACGCCGTCTTTTGCAGTATATCTAACGATCTTTTTTAATGATGGGTCTAAAGAAATAATCCCTGAATAGGTATTTAACCACAAAGTTCCGGTGTCATCTGCAACCATACCCATAATTGAGGTATTTAACGAACCTTCGTAAAAGGGTTTTAATTTTTTTGTCGTAGTATCAAACCTGTAAATTCCCCCATATTTTGTAGAAATCAGGATCCCGTAGTCTTCCAGGTAGTTTATTGAAAGCAAATGATCTGTTTCCACATTTTCAAATTCGTAGGTTTCAAAAATGCCATTTCCGTATTCAAAAATCCCCTTAGAGGAAGTTGCATAAAGTGTGGTGCCATCTGTAGTAAACTCTTTTATTTGTATATCACCTGTATTTGCAACTTCGGTCAATCTATTGCCGTTAATACTGTATTTAAAAATAACACCTCTATGATCTGCAGTAAACAGGGTGTCTTTTATTTTAATGATTTGTTCACCAGGAAATTTCACCGTTTTATTCTGAATCACCTTATAATCTGAATCCAGAGTGTAAAGATTATTAGCGTCTCCAATTAATAAAATGTTATCTCCTTCAACTAGAAAACCCCGGGAGTAATTTATTGCCAACGCGGTAGTATCATCCAGGATTTTAATTCGTTCTTCGGTATTGTTTTTAATATCGACACTGTAAATACCACCGGTCTCTGTTGCTACGATATAATTATTCTCCTTCAGTTTACTGATGGTTCGTACGCTTTTATCTTTCAAAAAAGTTCTGATTTTGCTATTGATAAAAGAATAGGATTCTAAGGTATTTCCATTGAGAACTACCAGGTCTTTTCCAATTTCCTTATAAGCGGTTTCAGAAGAATTCTTTATTTCAATTCTCGAGAGTAGCTCATTTTTAAAATTTGTGAAACGATACATCTCAATTGCTGTATAGTCACTGAAGCTCTCGGTTGAAAACGCGTGTTTGAAATCTGGTGAAAATTCCAGTGCTGCATTTTTGATAAATAGGTTACCGGTATTTGGTGTTTCTATGAATTTATTGAGCGCTTTATTGAATTTAAAGGCATTCTTATAGTTGTCCAGGTTTACGTAAAAGGCGTTATTAACTTTAAAAGTGGGATGTATGACCTCCGGAAAAAAATGAGTCCCATCAGCAGCTTCAAAATTATCTTCGGATATCTTCTGTGTGAATTTTCCTTCCTTATTCAGGAAATGCCCCTCTTTTTCTAATAATAACTTAATCAGTGTAAAATCATTTGTGGTGATGGGAGCAGCTAAAATCGGTTCAGCAACTGGTTTGTCAAAGGCTACGGAATCAATAAAAGTTAAACTTAATTTATCAAGTGCGGCACTATAAAATTTATCTTTTGATGTAAGGACAAGACGTGTCAAATCTCCGGTAGTGTAAGCTTCAGAAAATAAATTTTTTTTGTTTAAGTCATTATATTCTTTGACGGCCTTGATTTCTAAGGATTCTGTGTTGATATAAAATAATTCTGCCCGCGCAGCCTTATAATATAATTTTAGGTACAGCCCGTTAGACTTATGTTTAAAGAAGTGCCCTTTTTCAATTTTCTTATTAAAGGTGCCAGGTAATTTCAGGGTGAAAAAATTGGCTCCATCAAACCGCTGAATAATTATTTCGCGCTCTCCAAAAATATATTCGTTTGAAAGTTTGTTCTCTCCCAGGATCCACAGCCAGCCGGTCGTATCGTAGATAGAATGATAAGGCTTTGAAATCAAATAACCATCTGAAGAGGAGAACGTGCTTTTGGAAGTCAATACAGTATCTTCCTGCTGAGACCAGAGCGACATACTGTATCCTATGAAAAGTATAAAAAGTAATTTTTTCAAATGTTGAATTTAGGATAAGAAAGCGGGCCGTAATATTCCTGTTTAACCTCTCAAAAGGTTAATAATAACATACACCTAATTGTTAAATGTAAACAAAATGAAATTCAGCTTATAAATGGTCTTTTATTTAAGATAATTCATCCTGTGCGATAGAACCATGAGTTTTATCATGTTAATTTTATTAAAAGTATCCGTTCACGACAAAAAAGTGGCAGTTCACGACATTTTTTTTTGACACCCCAGCTTCTTTTATACTTTAGACCGTGAAAGCGCAAGACTCTACATTTTGATGAGTGTGAAGAGAAAAAATCTCAGGCAATGAATGGATATGTATAGGATGAGCCAAAATCACCCAAACAAAACCTCTCTCTCATGGAAGGAGAGGGCTATTATAGAGGAGCAAATAAATTCAATAAATTATACCAAGCACGAAAAATCGCTAAAACATGAGTTTAATAGAATAGTTAATAAATGATGGGGGTGAGATCATTTGATTATTATACGGAGTTAATTCGATAATGGATATTATCTAATTTATTTTTTCTGGGGGGGAGAAATATTTAGGTCTAATCAAAAAACATTTTATCGGATTAGTTTTACAACCTTTCAGTTCGCTGAAAGGTTTTTTTTGCTCCATGATGTTCTCAATTCTACTTTTTGGTTCTGATTCTATTAGATGCTACTATCTTCTAAACCACCTCTCAAAAATGGCATTTTTTGCACCTCTTAAAAAAGGAGCTTTCCCACAATGATCAATTTAAATACATTTCCTTTTATTTCTCGCTGTTAATCAATTTTCTACGGAAGTATAAAGGCTTATAAACCTCTCCCGATTAACTCTTGTTTACTCAAAGGGGTTTTGTTTTGCCTCGTCCCGAACATCGGCTGACAGGCTCTTTAAGAAGGCCACAATATCTTCAATCTCTGTTTCAGAAAGATCGTTGGCGGTTTGCAGTTCTACCATGATCTCTACTGCTTTATTAAGATCTTCTACAGAGCCGTCGTGGAAATATGGATAGGTATGTTCAATATTGCGCAAACCGGGAACTTTGAAGAAATACTTGTCCATTTCATCCTGACTTATTTCATAGAGCCCCAGATCAACGGTTTCAGATTCGGTGTATTTCCAGTAGTCTTCGTACAAACCAAATTTCTGGAACATTTGTCCGCCCATGGCAACTCCACTGTGGCAGGTTATACAACCGGCATTGATAAAGCTTTTGAGTCCGCTTTTTTCTCTTTCGGTAAGGGCTGAATGATCTCCTTCGAGATAGGAGTCAAACCGGCTTTTTGGCATCAGGGTACGTTCAAAAGCACCAATGGCCTTAAGGGCATTTTCAAAAGTAATTCCTTCCTCGCCATAAGCTTTGGTAAACAAATCCTGGTATAGCTCGACTTCTTTCAACCTATTCACCAGCTGTTCTTCCTCTTTGATGTTGTGTTCAATAGGGTTTAAAATTGGGCCTGCTGCCTGTTCTTCTACAGTTTGTGCACGGCCATCCCAAAATTGCATTTTGTGTAAAGCTGCGTAAAGCACCGTGGGGGAATTTCGGTTTCCGAAGGTTCCTTCAACATCCCCTGGAGAGAATTGCTGGTTGTCTACTCCATAAGTGTTCAGGTTGTGACAGGAATTACAGCTGATATTTCCCTCTCCCGACAAACGGGTGTCATAAAATAAATGTTTCCCGAGTTTTACTGCATTAGAGTCGGGTTCTTCCATTTCTACCGAAGATAAGGGTTGGAAATAGATGCTTGCATCAGTCAGCAGCTCGTAACCTTCATCGGAAAAGTCAGTTTCGGTATTCTCATTTTTATTTTTGCAGGAAATTATCACAAATAGCGACAACAGGAGTAGAACACGTTTCATATTTATAGAATTAGCGGTCAGGAACTAAAAATAAGAAAGATTTAATAGAGAAAACAATGACAAAAATCAATTATTGAAGCTTTTGAGTAGATTTCTTCTGAAAAAAAAACTTCTTTTCCCTCGAACTTTAAATAATCCGGTTCCATGCTAAAATTGAAGGTCCTGATCTACCTGCTTTAAAATCACCTCTCAAAAATGCCATTTTTGGCACCTCTTTCAAACGTCGGGATAAATCTGGTTTTATATCATGCTTCTACCAGTTTACTATCGTGGATAAGTGAAACTTTTAGATTGCAGATTCTATATAAAAAAAGCTTCCCATGTAACAATCTATCCTCTTAGGCCACTAATACATACATATTTGAAATTCTTTAAACAAAAACTATGCTTTCTATCCAAAATCTGAACAAAACCTACCCTAACGGAACCCAGGCTTTAAATAACGTAAACCTTGAAATTCATAAAGGAATGTTTGGTCTTTTAGGCCCCAATGGTGCGGGTAAATCAAATTTGATGCGTACAATAGCAACCTTACAAATTGCCGATAGTGGCAGCATTGAGTTTGATGGGATTGATGTTTTTGACCAACCTGAAGAATTGCGAAAAGTATTAGGGTATTTACCTCAGGATTTCGGCGTGTACCCAAAAGTATCTGCAGAAATGATGCTCAACCATATTGCCAAAATTAAAGGGATTCACAGCGCCAAAGATCGGAAAGCCTACGTGGCCGACCTTTTAAATAAGGTGAACCTGTATAACTTCAGAAAAAGGAATTTAGGTGATTACTCTGGCGGGATGCGTCAACGTTTTGGGATCGCCCAGGCCTTAATAGGAAACCCGAAATTAATTATTGTGGATGAACCTACAGCTGGTTTAGATCCTTTGGAGCGTAACCGTTTTCATAATCTGTTAAGTGAATTAGGGGAAGATGCAGTAGTAATTCTCTCCACTCATATTGTAGATGATGTGGTGAATTTATGCACCAATATGGCAGTTTTTAACCAGGGAGAGGTAGTGGTACAGGGTCACCCGCAGGAGCTATCTGACTCTCTAAACGAGAAGGTATACCGGAAAAGAATTGATAAGAATGAAATTGAAAAATATGAATCAGAATATCACGTGCTTTCATCCTATCTACGAAGTGGAAATATGAACGTAAATGTATTTTCTGATGTTCATCCCGGTGACGGTTTTGAAAGAGTAAATAATAATCTGGAAGATTTCTACTTCTATAGCATCAACCAACCTCAAACTGTGTAATTATGAAGGAGATTTTCTTATTTGAACTCAAATACAGGCTGAGACGACCGGCAACCTACATTTATATATTTATAATGTTCCTTATTCCGCTTTTATTGAGCGTTTTTGAAGATTCAAACACGGCTCAGTACACCAATAGTCCAAACGCTATTGTGGGAATCTTAGGCGTAATGAGTATTATGAGTCTGTTTTTTTATGCCGCTATAATGGGGGTGCCCGTGTATCGCGATGAGGAGCATAAAACCGCACAGACCTATTTTACCTTTCCTGTTTCAGAAAAGAACTACATCCTGGGACGCTTTTTTGGAAGTTATGCCATTGTAACCCTTATGAATATTGGAGCGGTGATAGGGGCGATGATTGGGTTTGGGCTTGGCGCCTTGTTAAACCGACCAGATTACGGAACCTATACTTCTTTTAATATAGTCTCTTATGCCTTGCCTTTTCTACATCTCTTAACGATCAATTCTTTTTTTATAGGAAGCCTGTTCTTTTGTTTGATGACCTTTTTCAAACGCATGTCAATTTTATATTTAGGAGGAATTGTTATTTTTATCTTAACCATTGCTTCAGGGCAATTACTCTCCGGTTTAGATACCGAGTGGTTAAGTGTTTACGTTGATCCATTTGGGGAGACCGCTCATGGTTACATTACAAAGTATTGGACTGTAGATGAATTGAATAACACCCAATTATCACTTTCAGGCAAATTTGCCTTAAACAGGTTGTTATGGCTGGGTATCGCTTTACTGATTTTCTTCTTCACCTTATTTAAATTCTCTTACAAAGGCTTTTTAACTTCATCAAAAAAGAAATCGGCCAAAGAATCAAAAGTAGCTTATGTGCCTTCCACTTTTATTCCTGAAGTTTTACAGCAGTTCAATTCCAGAGCCCGAAGAGAAAACCTGTTATCCCTAAGTAAGATTGAATTTTTATCTATTGTAAAAGAAACTGTTTTTGTGATCTTGATCGTTATCGGGATCATTGTCGCAGGTTTTGTAACCTACCAGTCCAACCAGATTTATGGAACGCCATCCTTACCGTTAACACGATATATGGTGGCACAAATCTCAGGTGGAATATCCTTATTCTCTGTAATTATTTTAATTATTTATGCGGGCGAAGCTGTGCATAGAACCAGAAAGAACAAAACTTTTGAATTTTACGATGCTCTACCGGTTAGCAATATCACCTTATACCTTTCTAAGATTATCTCTTTAATTGGTGTTGCCCTTGTGCTAACCCTACTCAATGTTGTAGTTGGCCTTTTGTATCAAAGCTTTAATGGTTATTTCAATTTTGAGTTGGGTATGTATTTGACCTATAACTTTATGACGATCTTTCCAAGCTATCTTATGACTGTGCTGTTGGCATTTTTCATACATGTTCTGGTCAACAACAAGTTTTTAGGACATTTTTTAGTCATTATGATTTACGTTGGCTTACCTATCCTAATAGGTTTAGTGTTTAAATCCTCAAATCCCTTATTGAATTTTGGGGGTACTCCTTATTCTTTTCTCAGTGATTTGAATGGCTTCGGACATTATTTATATGGGCAATCCTGGCTGAATATCTATTGGATTTCGATCACCTGTATTTTTGCGACTATTGGCATTCTTTTCTGGAATCGCGGTTTCATTTCTTCCCCTAAAGAAAGATTGCACCTGGCAAAGCAGCGGTTAAACGGAAAGACCCTGAGCTTAATGCTGTTCTTTGTATTCCTATTCGTTTCTGTAGGTGCTTATAGCTATTACAATTTAAAAGTCTTAAATCAACTGGAAGATGGCAATTACAGCGAAAAGCTTAATGCTGAAGCCGAGAAAAAATATGGGAAATATATCGACCAACCCCATGTCCAGGTTGTTGATCTAAAGGCCTTTATTGATATTTTTCCTGAAGACCGAAGTATAGCGGCCAAAGGAGAATTTGAGGTCATTAATAACTTTGATACACCTATTGATACGCTTTTGATGGAAGTGAAATTCCCAATAGCAGATACAAAGATTATGAAGGTGGTGTATAACGGCACAGAACTTAAACCGTTTTTAGAAGATGATGAATACAGGATGTTTATCTACGAACTGCCAACAAGCCTGCAGCCAGGAGACACAGCATCATTAGTCATCGAAACAAGAGCCAGTACGCATGGATTCTCTGCAAGTTCAGAAACAGCAGTTTTAAACAATGGAACTTTCTTTAGACATACTATTTTTCCTTCCTTTCATTTTGAGCGTGCATTAGAGGAAAATGGCATACGTAAAAAATATGGTCTAAAGGAGCTTGATTACTTATTGCCACCAAAAACAGATAGTACTGCCCTAAAGAAAAACCTCTTTAATGAAGATGCAGATTATCTCAATTTTGAAGCTGTAGTAAGTACTTCAAAAGGACAAACAGCCATAGCCCCGGGAACCCTTACCAGGCAATGGGAAGAAAATAACAGGAGCTACTTTCATTATAAACTGGAAGACAAAACCGACTACTTTTTTAGTTTTGTTTCGGCTACCTATGATATTGAAAAAGATACCTGGACAGCGCCAAGTGGAAAGGAAGTTACCATAGAGGTTTACCATTCCCCCAAGCATAAAGAGAACCTGGAACATTTTATTAAAGGGGTTAAAGTTGCTTTAGAATACAACTCGCAAAACTTTATGGAATACCCGTATTCAGTGCTTCGGGTGATCGAATTTCCGGCTTATGCCAGTTTTGCCCAGTCTTTTGCTACGTCAATTCCCTATTCCGAAAACTTTGGCTTTACAGCAGACTTTTCCAAATCTGACAGTTATAATTATGCTTTCAGGGTTACATCTCACGAGGTGGCACACCAGTGGTGGGGTCATATTATTACGCCAAGTAAAACTTCAGGTGCTAATATCATTTCTGAAACTTTGGCCGAATATGCTTCTTTAATGACAATGAAACAGGAGTATGGTGAGAACGGAATTAAATCGTTCTTAAAAGTGTCGCTTGACAAATATCTCAACGGCCGTCAGTTTAGTTTCAAACCTGAGCGCACACTATTGGATGTTGAAGTAGGCCAGTATATCTGGTACGAAAAAGGTTCTATGATCATGTATGATCTACAGGATGTAATTGGGGAAGAATTGGTGAATAAGGGACTCAAAAACTTTTTGGAAGAATTTAAATATAACAAGAAAGGTTATTATCCAACTTCTGAAGATCTGTACAAAGCTTTATATGCTGTAACGCCCGATTCTTTAAAATACAAAGTTGATGATGGGTTCAAAGAAATCGTTTTGTATGAAAACAGGGTGATGAATGCCAAAACCAAACCTTTAGATAATGGTAAATGGGAAACTACTTTTACTGTAAATGCTAAAAAATTCTATTATGATAATACAGGTAAGGAAGATCGTGTTGACGAGAAGAAAAACCTGGTGGATGTAGGGCTGTTTGGAGAAGATGTTGAAAATGCTGATGGGGTAACCATTAAAAACCCGTTGTACCTTAAATTAAAATGGTTAGAACCCGGTGAAAATACCTTTACCGTAATTACTGATGAAAAACCTGTAAAAGCCGGAATCGATCCCTATAACAAATTGATCGACCGAAACTCCGACGATAATTTGAAAACTGTAGAGGAGTAAACAACAATATAAAAAAGTAGCAAAAGCGAGGTTCATCCTCGCTTTTGCTTTTTAATGGATTGTCGTAAAAAGTTTCAGGATTTAAAAACTTCTGAAATTCAAATAATCTACAATTATAACAATCCTCACCTTTCAGTATTACCAGTTACCTTCCAAAAATGTCATTTTTGGCACCTCTTCTTCAGAATAAAACTTGTCTCTTATAACCTCATTTTTGACTCCCGGTAACCAACAGCATCTTGGGGTATGGTGGGTCTGTCGTTAGATTTAAACCAGCTTTTCACCCGGTTGTAATCCAAATAGTAGGAGATCCTTAAAGAAAGGCTGTTAACCTGTGGCTGGTCAAAGAGGTTCTTAAAATTGTCGCCAATATTGATGTGCGAACGCTCTATGTAGCTGTCGGTGGCGTTGCGGTAGAGCAACGTCATCTGGCTTCCGGGGGCAAACCACCAGGAAAAGCGTAAATCCAGGTTCCAGCTGTTGTAAGTAGTGTTGTATTCGTCATTTTTGGAACCGTAATCGCTTAAACCTCCATCGTTTTGGAGCGTATAAAATTCAGAATAAAACACTTCAGAATAATAGTGCCTAAAGGCCAGGTTCAGCCCCATTTTATTGTTGAAGATGTAATTTGCACCCAGAGAGTTCACAATGGTGTTGCGATCGCGCTGCCCAAACAGGATATTATCATCTTCCAAAAAATCTACAAAGCCCTCTTCTTTGTCAGACAATCTCACGTTGGTAGACAGGCGTACATTGAACTTATCTGAAAACCTGTATTGGGGGCTAAAATCAAAAATTAGATCTCCCCGGCCACGTTCATCGTACTTGTACCAGTCGGCCAATACTTCTACTACCAGCTTCTTCCTGAAATCTGTATTGAACCAAAGCCACACATCGTAATAAGCAGGAATACTAAAATACTTACCATCTACCCGTGGCTCATAGATATCGTTTGTGCCAATGGGAGTGGTTTCAAAACCCCCGCCAAAATTGAAAAATTCGCGGGTAGTAAAGCTGGAATTAAAGTTGAGGATCCAGTTGCTGTGCAGGTCGGGTTCCAGGCGGCGTTCATGTATACTTACCCAGTTGAGGTACATATTGTTTAGAAAGCCTTTTGGCTGCAAAAGCCTGCGCTGGTAAAGGCCCTGGTAACGTACGAAATTTGTGGCGCTGGAATAGCCAAGGTCGTTAATATCATAGTCTTTGGTGCGTAAATTGGCGTTGAGGTCCATCCGGTTCTTTCCACTTATTTTGGACACTCCGGCCTGAGCCTCCATACCAGTTTTGGTGTCTTCTTCCATTACCCAGCTGCCTTCAATCCCACCAAAATAATTAAATGTGTTGGTTTTATTTGTGTGGTCAACATACAGGCCTGTAGCGTTGGCGTCCCTAAAATGGCCTTCGCGGGTGGTGTTGGTATTTACCAGTGAAACTGAAGAATTGTCGCCGTAGCGTTGATCGAGCACCAGGATATTGTAATTGGTGAAAGGTTCGATAAGCTCCCGGCGGGTGGCACCGGTTTCGGTATTCTTCACTGTGACATGGGTCTTTTCGGTTATGGCGTTAAAAAATCCGATTCCAAGTCCTCCATCTGTCCTTCCCGAGACCTTCAAAGCGTTGATAAGATCTACGGAAGAAGGAAAATCAACAATCTCTTCTTCTTCCTGAAGTGGCACATCTCCAAAAGGCTCACCGCCCACCCTGCGCGAATAGAAAAGGTCTCCTTTGGTAAAGAGCTCGGTTCCTTCAGTAAAAAATGGTCGCTGCTCATCATATTGCACTTCAAAAGCCGAAAGATTGAGAACAGTTTCGTCAAATTTAGTTTGTCCAAAATCGGGGATCAGGATCATGTCGAGTGTAAAGGCGTCATTAATGCCATATTTCAGGTCCATTCCACCGTTAACGTTAGTGCTGGTCTCGCCGTCGTAATTGTTGAGGTAAGTAGAAATATATGGCTGTACCGATAGTCGGGTAGGGGTTTCAATATTTTCAATGCCATGTATCTCCCCGTCGTAAATGGAGTAAGAACCTTTGGAATTGTCAATAGGGCTCCAGCTGTACCGGGTGCCGCTGCGTTTAAACTCCCGCTCTATCTGCAACCCCCATTCCTGGATAGATTTTTCTGGAAAACGCAGTTCGGAATATGGAATAAAGATCTCGGCCGTCCACCCGCGGTCATTGATATCTACATTGCTGTACCAAACGGCATTCCACGAAGAGTCTTCGTTCCCATTGGTCATTTTTGCATCGTACTGGACTCCTGCAGCCGTTACGATGAACTGCATGCTCTGTTGCCGGTCATTATACCCGTTGAGCAGGATAAAAAAGAAGTCGTCATTGCCTATCCCGTCGCGCTCGGTGAGTTCTTTTCGTATTTCTGAAGGTTTTGGGTCCAGCATTTCGGCTCCAAAATAGATCCCCAGATCGTCATAAACTACTTTTACGGTAGTGGCAAGGCTATCGGGAATAGATCGCCCGTTATTTGGAAGCCGTTCCACAAAATTGGTAGCGCTGGCCGCATTTTTCCACGCCGCATCGTCTAACCTGCCGTCAATCTTTGGAGCGTCATTAATGCGGGAGATGTAGATCTGTTTCCTCGGAATACTGTCTTTTTCCTGTGCAAAAGCCGAAATACTTAACAAGAGAAAAAGAGCTGAAAAAAGTGATTTCATCAAGAAGTTTAGTTAATAGACAGCAAAAATTCATATTTGTTGCAGTTTATCTGAATGTTTTTTATCTATTTCGGTTATTTCTGAAATTTTACTGGAAATTCCTTCCAAAAATGGCATTTTTGAGGAGTGATTTTTTCTGAAGAAGTTGTGGGAAATTCACTTCCGAAGAAATATGGGTTTTACATTAAAATGAAGGATTTGTGAAATTCTTAGGATTTATAAAAACTATACTTTTTTAAATTGGGACTGAAAAACCTCTTTTAATGGAGCATGCAATATGTTTTATAAGTACCGCCAGCAACAATTTTACAGTTGGCGAGATTGAAACCTTACTTCCCAAATGGCAGGAGAAGAACAACAAGGAAAATATTAAAGGAATGCTCCTTTTTTCTGAAGGTAATTTCTTTCAGGTACTGGAAGGGGAAAAGACTAAGGTTTTGGAGCTGTTTCAGCGTATCAAAGAAGACCCCCGTCACAATAACATTATCCAGGTGGTGGGAAAAGACCTCTCAAAAGGCTCTTTTGATCATTATATTGTTGAACATCTGGATGAAGCAGAATATTCAAAACCTGAGTTGGTAAGCCAATACTGCGAATCTGTAAAGGGAATGGATCCCGAAACTCAGCAGCAAATCAAAAACATTCTCAAATCATTTATTGACACCAGGGTTTTATAGTTTTTATTAGCTTGCCGGGGTGCAATTTCATTTCAATTATTTTGCGGCGGCTGTTCTTCTTTTCTTTACAGAAGTTTTTATTGCTGCTTTTATAAACGATAAGATCATTAGGCCCTACGGCGGAGATTTCGTGGTGGTCATCTTTCTCTACTGCCTTTTAAAAAGCTTTTTTAATATTCCTGTCAAAAATGCCATTTTTGGAGTGCTGTTTTTCGCCTTTGCTGTTGAAGCTTCGCAATATTTCGGGCTTCTTTCTCTTCTAAATCTTCAGGATAATAGGATTGCTTCGGCAGTGTTGGGGAATCATTTTGAATGGCTGGATATTTTTATTTACATCCTTGCTGCATTGTGCATTTATTCCGCAGAAAAAATTAAAGCAGGTTATTTGAAGGCTGAGTGAGGTGAAATTTGTCACCAGCGCAAAAAACAAAATATGTTCCGGGATATTTTAGCTGTATTTTTTACTTCCGAAGAAAGCTAAAACAGCTGAATGTTAAAGAACTTTTGAAGCAGGGTAAGTATAAACATGAGGCCCAAAACTACCGGACAAATAAATTTGATCATTATATTTAAAAAGCCTTCCATAAAAGAGCCTTTATAATTTTTTGCACCCTGGCTTATTTCATCAGAAAATTTGGCAGTGGTCCACCGGGTGGCGATAAAGACACTAAGCAGGAACCCTCCAAGGGGCAGCGCAATAACCGAAAATATATCCTGTACAAGGTCCATAAAGCTCTTTGATGTGCCTTCGTAAAAAGTGAAGCTGGTTAAGCTTTGAATGGCACCGTAACCCAGCATACTGGGTATTCCAATAAAAAAGATAACAAGAGCCATCAAAGAAACTGCCCTGCGGCGGGACCATTTGCGCTCGTCAATGAGGTAGGCAACGGCCACCTCCAGCAGGGAGATGGTAGAGGTGAGGGCGGCAAAACACAGTAAAAGGAAAAAACTACTCCCTACGATTTTCCCCAACACTGGCCCCATGGCCTGAAAGATTCCGGGAAGTGCTACAAATACCAGTCCCGGGCCTTCTGAAGGAGATTGTCCCTGAGAGAAAACAAGCGGGAAAATCATTAAACCTGCCAAAAATGCCACCATGGTATCTGCAATTACCACCAAGCTGGCAGAGCTTAAGATATTTTCCTGTTTACTGAGATAAGAGCCATAAGTAATCAAACCGCCCATTCCCAGGCTTAGGGAAAAGAAAGCCTGCCCAAGAGCAGAGTAAATAGTTTCGGCATTAATAAGGCTAAAGTTGGGCAGCAAATAAAACTTCACGCCCTCTATGGCTCCCGGTAAGGTGAGCCCGTAAACTATGATTCCCAGTAGCAGGAAAAAAAGCGCCGGCATCAATATTTTTGCAGAACCTTCAATGCCTTTTTTGACGCCCTGCAGTACTATCACGGCAGTAATGGCCATAAACCCAAAGCTAAACCAGAGATTATCTGAATAATCGGCTACATATTCTCCAAAAAAGGATGAAAAATCATTTTCTTCCAATAAATTTCCGAAGGCTGTTTCAAGAAAATAACCGAAGGCCCAACCAGAAACGACATTATAGAAAGAGAGGATCATGATTCCTGAAAGAATACCGAACAGCCCTACAAGTCCCCAGGCTTTTCCGCCGTATTTTTTATAAGCTCCATAAGGGTTGGACTGTGCACTGCGGCCCAGGGTGATTTCTCCCAACATTATTGGAAAACCTATTAGGAAAATCCAGAAAACATAGATTATTAAAAAAGCGGCCCCTCCGTTTTGTCCTGCCACATACGGAAACTGCCAAATATTCCCCAAGCCTACTGCCGATCCTGCGGCTGCGGCTATAAAGCCTAACCTGCTTGAAAATCCACCTCTTGTTGTCATGCGGCAAAAGTAGATTATTCTTCCTAATTTTTTTAGTGAATTTTGCAGGCTTTAAAATAGCTAACCGTATTATGCCATTAAAGACGAGGTAAGGTGTCACCAAAAAAAGTAATTGGGTTTTAAAACCTACCCTTAAGAATAAAAAAAGCTCCCGCGAACACGGGAGCTTATAATTGAATTTTAAAAATTGTTTAGGGCTTTACTGCTTCGGGTTTTACTTCTTCCCCTTGTTTATTGATTAATTTAACTTCATCAAAGCCCATATCTTTGAACTGCTCAAATTGGGTAGCGGCATCTCCCACCACCAGGTAAGCCATTTTTGATTCGTCAAGATATTTTTGGGCCAGTTTTCTATGCTCTTCTAGTGTCATGTTACGAATAACTTCCTCTTCCTGCTTAATATAATCGGCCGGAAGGTCATAAGCGCTCCTTTCCTGCAGCATGCCCAGCAGTGAGGGTTGTGTCTCAAAACGGCGGGCATTAGACTTGATAAGGGCATTTTTGGTGAACTCGAGATCTTCGGACGTGATGCCATTCCTGTATTTAGCAATCTCATCTTTGAAAATACCTACAGATTCTCCTGTGGCATTGGTGCGCACGCTAGAAGAGGCTGTAAAGGTGCCGGGGATCTTAGAACCGCTAAAACCACTGCGGGCGCCGTAGGTATATCCTTTTTCTTCTCTTAGTACCAGGTTTACGTTACCCGAAAAAGAACCTCCCAACTTGTAGTTCATCACCTCGGCAGGGAAGAAGTCTTCGCTGGTGCGGGGAAGAGCGAGGTAGCCAATATTGATCACCGACTGCTTGGCACCGGGTACATCTACAAAATACAAGGAAGCTTTGTCTCTATTGGTTACTACCTCAAATTCAGGGATGGTAACTTCTTTAGGCTCCCAATTGTCTTTGAGGTCGGCAAGTACTTCCAGTGCTTGTTCCTGTGAAACATCGCCCACAACATGGAAACGACTTACTGTAGGAGAAAAATACTTGTTGTAGTAATCTTTAAGATCCTGCATGCTAATGGCTTCTACAGACTCTACCGTACCCGATGTGGGATAGGCGAAAGGATGGTTCTCTCCATAAAGCAGCTTGTTATACACCTGGTTGGCAATTACATTAGGATTGGCCTCATTTCTTTTTATGGAATTGATTGTGCTGGTTTTGATGCGTGCCAGCTCTTCCTCATCCCATCGTGGCTCAAGAAGGATTTCTTCCACGAGTTCCATGGTTGCTTCAAAATTTCTTGCAAGGCTGTTCCCTCTAATAACTATAGACTCATCTGTGGTGTACATATACAGGTTAGCTCCAAGAAGATCTATTGCCTCTTCGAGTTCTGCAGGTGTTTTGTTGGCCGTACCTTCCATAAGGATATCGGTCATTAAGTTTGCCACACCATTTTTGCTGAGGTCGTCAAGTAAATGTCCGCCTTCAATTACCAGGCTAAAGTTTACCAATGGCAATTCATTTTGCTCAATGCCATAGACTTCCAGGTCATTTTCAAGCACCAGGTTCCATGACTCAGGAACATTTAAGCCGGGCGCCTCACCCAATTGAGGAGGTGTAGATCTGTCGATCTTTGAAGGTGTTTTTTCAATGGTCTTTTCTTCGGTAGCAGCAACTTCGGCCTCTACGTTTTCGGTGATCTCTTCCTCTACGACCTGTGCTTTTTCAGAGTTTTCAGCAATAAGCTCTAATTGGCCTTTAGGTACAAAGCTGGTCATCACGAAAGGCTTATCTTTGATGTAGGTATTATATACCCTCATCACATCTTCTTTGGTCACTTTTTTGATATTTTCTATATCTTTTTCAATGTAACCCGGGTCTCCGGTGAAGACATCATATTGGGCGAGCTGGAAGGATTTTCCAAGTACGCTGCTTATGCCGTTGTAAAAATCGGTTTCAAGACCTGCTTTAATGCGTTCAATATCCCGTTCTGTAACTCCTTCTTTTTCAAAACGATCAAAGGCTTTTTCAATACCGGCTTCAACACTGTCTAAATCTACCCCTGCGTTGGCAGTGACCAGGATTCGAAATTTCCCGGCAATTTGATCAGAGCTGTTGAAGGCTATTGGTTCAGAGGCCAGTTCTTCTTCTTTTACCAGTACTTCATACAGTGGCGCTTCTTTTCCGTCGGAAAGGATCTCTCCCAGGAAATCGAGCGCATAGGCATCGGCAGTATAATGTTCAACTGTAGGCCACACCATATTGAGCTGAGGTGCGGTAGCAAAATTATCTTCATGGTAAAGCCTTTTAGTTTCTGAAAGCTTTACGTTTTGTACCTCAAGCGGGGCAACTTCCTGACGCTTTTTTATTTCGCCAAAATACTTCTCGATCATTGCTTTGGTCTCGTCCCTGTCAAAATCTCCGGCAATCACCAGGGTGGCGTTGTTGGGGCCATAAAATTTGTCGTAGAATTCCTTAACATCGGCTATAGTGGCACTTTGAAGATCTTCAAGTTCGCCTATCACCTGCCAGCTGTATGGGTGGCCATCAGGGAAAAGGTTTTTATCGATCACCCAGCCGGTGTGTCCATAAGGGTTGTTGTCTACCCGCTGGCGTTTCTCATTCTGTACTACCTCCTGCTGGTTGGCAAATGCAGCTTCAGTTACTGTATTAATGAAATATCCCATACGGTCAGATTCCAGCCAGAGCACCATTTCAAGTGCATTTTGGGGTACTACTTCATAATAAACAGTACCATCCTGCCAGGTACCGCCGTTTAGGGTTCCACCCACATCCTGGATTTTTTTAAAGAATTGATCTTGTGGTACATTTTCAGATTCCTGGAACAACATATGTTCAAAGAGATGCGCAAATCCTGTGCGGCCTTTTTTCTCCCGGTTAGAACCCACCCCGTACTGGATGGCCACTGAAACAATAGGATCTGACTTGTCCTGGTGCAGTACCACATTTAGGCCGTTGTCAAGTTCGTATTTTTCGTACTCAATAGACAGGCCCTGGTCCTGGAGGCTGTCAGTTTCTTTTCCCTGCAGGTTTTCGCAGGAAGTAAAGGTGGAGGTTAACAAGGGCAGCATAAGTGCCATTGCGAGGAACCTTACTTTTTTCATACTTCTTTTGGTTTTAGTTAAAATTTGCTGAATATAATAAGTGCTAAATAGTAATGTGTCTGATTTTCAGCAGTAATGTTACAATATTAAATGAAATGAAGTGAAAAAAATATAAAGTTCTTCAGAAGCTAATGTAGTCACTTCTAAAGCTGGGGAAGGAGATAAAGTGACTGTATGATTATTTGTATTCAGAAATCAGGCTGTTCCATTCCATTGTTTTCAGCGTTCCAATAAGAATAGGGTCTATTTGGTTAACAAGTTTAGAGTGCTTTGGGAAACTATAACTGTAGTAGTCTTTTTTGAGGCTGTTTTCAAGAACGGTAAGTTCCTCCTGCAGTTCTTTTTCTTCAATATAATAGCTAAGAATGGGTTTATCGTATACCAGCACGTTCTTATCATTCTCCAGGAGCGCTTCCAGGCCCTCATTGGCATTGGGAACTTTATAGGAATCAATGTTGTACTGGTCCAGTAATTCCTGTGCGCTGGAACTTTTTACGGTATAGATCTCAAATCTTTCCAGGTCCTGAACCGTGCCAATTTCATCCTGAATGTTTTGTACGGTAAGGGAAGAGGCAATTCCCGCTGTAAGGGTAGAGATCATAATAATAGCTATGAACATCCAGATAAAACCTACAACTCTGCCACCAAAAGTACGTGGCGACTTATCCCCGTAGCCCACGGTGGTCATGGTCACCGCGCTCCACCAGAAGCCCTGGAGTATTCCTTTGGCACCGGGCCCAAATTCTTCTTTGTTCTTTTTTCTCTCAAAGATCCAGACCAGCATTCCAAAAATAAAGATCACTCCCACCAGGATAAGTATGGCCGAGAAGAAGTTCCAGCTAAAAATATTAGAGAGGTATCTCCAGACGGCAGAACCACTTTTCCTTGCAATCCCGGTGTAGGAGATGAAGTAGGGCTGTGAAAAATCCATTTTCTGCATTCTCTTATCGGTAACAGTGATTGGGTTGATGCTAAGATCAACGTTTCCCTGTTCTACCGCCTGTAGCAGAGCGTCAAGAGTTTCGAATTGCTTATACTTATATTTAACATTCAATTCCCTGTTTACCAGCTTCCATGATTCAATACTGAGACCCGCAAAATCACTTCCTTCCTTCATCACAAAAGGAGGAGCCTCGGTTAATCCAATAATAAGTTGGTCTTCCGTATTTAAAGAATCCTGTGCGTGAATCGTTACAATGCTTAAACTGAAGAAAAGAAAGAAGATATATTTATTCATAAGGCTAAAATAGGACCTCAATGTATAAATTTATAGATAAATACCTTTTTAAAGTGCTGAAGAGCAAAAAATGCAGAATAACCTGTAATTTTGTAAGAAAAGTAAGCTTTAGATTGGGTTGGGAAATTCCGCAGGGTAATAATTTATATATTTGATTATTAGTAGGTAAGTTAATTATTTAATATTCCCCGACAGGCAATTTGGTTATTACTTTTAATTATTAGAATATTGTGACCATGGGTAAACGGGGGAAATACCAGATCATACTTGTTCTGCTTGCAGGTCTTACCTTTGGAATTTATTTCCAGGGCGCCTATGCGCAGGATTCGGAGAACCCACCCCCGCCTATGATGCAGAGCACCCAGGCCTCTACGACAGATAATGGTTGTGGAGAAACCGAGGATGATGGTACAGGGTCTCCGCCTCCACCACCAGGTTTTTGTTTACCTATAAATGATTATTTGTTACCCCTATTCCTTTCGGGGGTCGCGCTTGGAGCATTCCAGTTATTCAGGCTCAGGAAGAAAGAGGAGGAGCTTAAGGATTTAGCTGAGTAAGTCGCTTTACATACTTCCCAATAACGTCAAATTCCAGGTTGACTCTGGTTCCCTTTTTTATTTGGTTGAAGGTGGTATGCTCAAAGGTGTAGGGAATAATAGCCACGCTAAAGTTGTTCTTACCCGAATTCACAACGGTTAAGCTTACCCCGTTTACAGTAATAGAACCTTTTTCTATAGTGATGTTTTGCAGCCCAGGGTCATATTCAAAAGTAAACTCCCAGCTGCCATTCTTTTCCGCCACCGCGGTACATAATGCGGTTTGGTCTACATGGCCCTGCACAATATGGCCGTCTAGCCGGGCGCCCAATTGCATTCCCCGCTCCAGGTTTACCACATCTCCTTTCTTTAATTCTCCCAGGTTGGTTTTTGAGAGGGTTTCAGCAATAGCAGTAACAGTATATTCCCCCTGTGCAATATCTACCACAGTCAAACATACGCCGTTATGAGCTACACTTTGATCTATCTTCAGCTGTGAAGTAAAGTTGGCTTTAATACTAATATTAAGGTTGTCTTCACTTTTAGCCAGTGCCGTGACTACTCCCAGTTCTTCAATGATGCCTGTAAACATTCTCCTATTATTAATTACCTTTGCAGGTATAAAATTAGTGTAAATACAGGAAATCATTATGAAATCATCCGACAAAATAAAAGTGGGAATTAGTATTGGAGATCTCAATGGAATTGGAAGTGAGATCGTGCTCAAGACTTTTGAGGATGTTAGAATGATGGAACTCTGCACACCGGTTGTATTTGCATCGGCAAGAACCATTACGTTCATCAAGAAAAAACTCAATATCGATATTGCCTTTCAGGGTGTTGACGATGCAGCCCAGGCCATTGATAATAAGTTCAATGTGGTAAATGTCTGGAAGGAGAATGTGACGGTGAATTTTGGTGAGGAGACAGAAGAGGCCGGCAGGCATGCTTTCCTTTCGTTACAGGCAGCAACCAATGCTCTAAAGCAGGGTGATGTTGATATTCTTGTTACCGCGCCCATAAATAAACACAACATTCAGAGTGAAGAGTTTCGTTTCCCAGGCCATACAGATTATCTGGCAAAGAAATTGGGAGGGGAAAGCCTCATGTTTATGATCACCGATACCTTAAAAGTAGGGCTTTTGACAGATCATGTGGCGGTAAAAGATGTAGCTGCAGCTATAACACCCCAATTAATCGAAAAGAAAGTGAGGATCATTCATAAAACGTTGCAGCAGGATTTCAGGATCTCGCAGCCTAAAATTGCGGTGCTGGGAATTAATCCGCACAGTGGTGACGGCGGAGTTATTGGAAATGAGGATGAGGAGATCATGAAGCCCACTCTTGAAAAAATAAGGAACTCCGGAAAGCTCATTTTTGGCCCCTATTCTGCCGACAGTTTCTTCGGAAGTGGTAACTATAAGAATTTTGATGCTATTATTGCAGCCTATCACGACCAGGGATTAATTCCTTTTAAAACCCTTTCCTTCGGAAGCGGGGTTAATTTCACAGCCGGTCTTAGCAAGGTGCGCACTTCGCCCGATCATGGTACTGCATACGAGATTGCCGGAAAGAACGAGGCCGATCACCACTCATTTAAAGAAGCTGTGTTTAAAGGAATAGATATCTTTAAAAGCCGTCAGGAATATGAAGAACTCACCCAAAATGTCCTGAAGAAACAGGGCAAGAAGATATAAACAAAAAATTGTTCATAAAGAATAGGCAGTTAATTAATTTTTATATCTTTGCACCCGCCTTATCCTGAGGGGTAGGCACTTGAAACTGATGATGAAATGAGGAAACTAAAGGAGTTTACGATCCCCTTTGTGGGTCTTAAACAAGGTAAACACCAGTTCGAGTACGAGGTTGACAATAAGTTCTTTGAACATTTTGATTACGATGAATTTAATAGTGCCAACATAAAGATAGATCTTCTGTTTGAGAAGAAATCGACCATGTTGGAGCTCACTTTTAAAGCATCGGGAATGGTAAACGTTTACTGCGACCTTACAAACGAACCTTATGACCAGCCAATAGACAGTGAGCTATTTCTGGTAATTAAGTTTGGGCAGGAGTATAACGATGATAATGAGGATATTTTGATCTTACCGCATGGTGAGTACGAGGTAAATATCCAACAGTACATTTACGAAATGCTGGTTTTGGCCGTTCCGTCAAAAAGAGTTCATCCTGGAGTGCTAGATGGCACTTTAAAGTCAGATGTACTTGAAAAGCTGGACGAGTTAAGTCCGCGAGAAAAAGAGACTAAAACAGAGGAGGACATAGATCCCCGCTGGGAAAAATTGAAAAATTTATTAAACGATAAATAATACGCAGCCATGGCACATCCTAAGAGAAAGACCTCAAAGACGAGGAGAGATAAAAGAAGAACGCATTATAAAGCCTCTGTACCACAAATAGCTACAGATCCTACTACAGGAGAAGCTCATTTGTACCACAGGGCACACTGGCATGAAGGTAAATTATACTACCGTGGTCAGGTGTTAATTGACAATACAGAAGAAGTAGAAGCTTAATATTCAAGAGCTTTGAAAATACTCCAAACTCTCACATCGTGAGAGTTTTTTGTTTTAAGTTGATAAAGTGCTAAAAACACCTTAATTTGCACCGCTGTATTGTGGAGTTTTATTAGTCTACTGTTTCTCAGTAATTTAACCATTTTGCAGAGGCATTAAATGCATGTTTATGAGTAAAACAACAGCAGCGATTACAGCTGTAGGCGCGTATGTACCGGAATTTGTTCTTTCAAACAAAATCCTTGAGACTATGGTTGATACCAACGACGAGTGGATCACCTCAAGAACCGGCATCAAAGAGCGCCGCATCCTTAAGGATGCTGATAAAGGAACTTCCTACCTGGCAATTAAAGCCGCCCAAAACCTTATAGATAAATCTGGAATAGACCCGGCAGAAATTGACCTGCTAATTATGGCTACGGCAACGCCCGACCTTCCGGTCGCAGCGACAGGTGTTTACGTGGCATCACAAATAGGTGCCGTAAATGCTTTTGCTTACGACCTGCAGGCTGCCTGCTCCAGTTTTCTCTACGGGATGTCTACCGCCGCAGCATATATTGAAAGCGGCAGGTACAAAAAGGTTCTTGTTATAGGGGCCGATAAAATGTCTTCAATTATTGACTATACAGACAGAACTACCTGTATCATCTTTGGAGATGGCGCAGGGGCTGCTTTGTTTGAACCCAATGAAGAAGGTCTTGGGCTACAGGATGAAATTCTTAGAAGCGATGGCGCCGGAAGAGAATTTCTCAAAATTTCTGCCGGTGGCTCTCTTATTCCTGCAACGGCACAAACAGTGGCCGATAAGCAACATTATGTCTTTCAGGATGGAAAGACCGTATTCAAATTTGCCGTTACCAATATGGCCGATGTGAGTGCAAAGATCATGGAGCGAAATAATCTTTCAAATGAAGATGTCAACTGGCTGGTGCCACACCAGGCTAACCGCCGGATTATAGATGCAACTTCAAGCCGAATGGGGATCGATGATTCCAAAGTGCTTATGAATATTCATAGGTATGGTAATACAACTTCGGCTACTTTGCCTTTACTATTAAGCGACTTCGAAAAACAGTTTAAAAAAGGAGATAATCTTATTTTTGCTTCGTTTGGAGGTGGCTTCACCTGGGGTTCTATCTACCTCAAGTGGGCTTATAATTCTTAAAAACACCCAACACTAAATAATATGGATTTAAAAGAAATTCAGAATCTCATCAAGTTTGTGGCAAAATCTGGAGCCAGTGAAGTAAAGCTGGAAATGGATGATGTAAAGATCACCATCAAAACCGGATCTGACGAAAGGGAAACCACAATCCTGCAGCAGGTACCTATGCAGGCTGCACCACAAGTGCAACAGCCGGTGCAGCAACAGCCTTCTTCTCCACAACAACAGGAGAGTGCTACAACCGGGGGCGAAGCCAATGCCGCACAGGAAGATAAAGGATATGTTACTATTAAGTCTCCTATAATTGGAACCTTCTATAGAAAACCATCTCCAGACAAAGGTCCTTTTGTAGAAGTTGGAGACTCTGTAAAAGTAGGTGATGTTCTTTGTGTGATTGAAGCTATGAAGCTCTTCAACGAGATTGAAAGTGAGATTTCCGGAAAGATCGTGAAGGTACTGGTTGATGATTCATCACCGGTAGAATTTGATCAACCTCTATTCCTGGTAGATCCGTCATAATAGCTGTAAGGAGCTACCCTAAAGCCAAAACTAAACAGTATGTTTAAAAAAATATTAATTGCCAACAGGGGAGAAATTGCCTTGCGCGTTATTCGCACCTGTAAAGAAATGGGCATTAAGACCGTAGCGGTATACTCTACCGCCGATGCAGAAAGTCTTCATGTTCGTTTCGCCGATGAAGCAGTTTGCATTGGCCCTCCTCCCAGCAACCTTTCCTACCTAAAGATTTCGAATATTATAGCAGCGGCCGAGATTACCAATGCAGATGCTATTCATCCGGGATATGGTTTTCTTTCTGAAAATGCTAAATTTTCGAAGATCTGTGCTGAACACGATATCAAATTTATTGGTGCCAGCCCCGATATGATTGACAAGATGGGAGATAAAGCCACGGCTAAAGCTACTATGAGAGCTGCCGGGGTTCCTTGTGTCCCCGGCTCAGAAGGCATTCTCGAATCTTATGAAGAGGCCGAGAAGATCGCTAATGATATGGGTTATCCCGTAATGCTGAAAGCTACAGCCGGTGGTGGTGGTAAAGGAATGCGTGCCGTTTGGAAAAAGGAAGATCTGCGAAAAGCATGGGAATCGGCCAGGCAGGAAGCAGGTGCAGCCTTCGGCAACGACGGTATGTACATGGAAAAACTCATTGAGGAGCCGCGACATATTGAAATCCAAATCGTGGGAGACAGTTCAGGTAAAGCCTGCCACCTCTCAGAAAGGGATTGTTCTGTACAGCGACGCCATCAAAAACTTACAGAAGAAACTCCGTCACCATTCATGACCGATAAACTTCGGAAACAAATGGGAGATGCTGCGGTTAAAGCAGCCGAATACATCAAGTATGAAGGCGCCGGTACCGTAGAGTTCCTTGTAGATAAACACAGGAACTTCTACTTCATGGAAATGAATACCCGTATTCAGGTAGAGCACCCTATTACCGAACAGGTGATAGATTACGACCTCATTAGGGAACAGATCCTTGTGGCAGCAGGAGTGCCTATTTCAGGCAAGAACTACGAGCCACAGCTGCATTCTATTGAGTGCCGAATTAATGCTGAAGATCCATATCACGACTTTAGACCTTCCCCAGGGAAGATCACCAACCTGCATGCACCGGGTGGGCATGGAGTGCGTATAGATACTCATGTGTACAGTGGTTATGTGATTCCGCCTAACTACGACTCTATGATTGCCAAATTGATTACTACCGCCCAAACCCGCGAAGAAGCTATAAGCAAGATGAGACGGGCCCTTGACGAGTTTGTAATTGAAGGTGTAAAAACAACAATTCCGTTTCACAGGCAGTTGATGGACGAACCCGATTATGTTGCGGGGAACTACACTACCAAGTTCATGGAGAGCTTCAAAATGAAACCAAGAGAGTAATACTATATGGGATTGCTACAGTGATCCTTAATTACTATACCATTTTAGACCTCACAGGTTTTCAAAACCTGTGAGGTCTTTTTTATTTATTGTCATGAATCCCTGCTCTTGGAGGGCAGCGGTCTTTTTTATCTCCTTCAGCGAAAAGGGTGTCCCAAAAATTTTAGTATCTACTTCAAAATTTATTTCAAAGGTTTTGCTTTACAGGGGTTTAGCAATAAATTCTTATCTTAAGAAAAATGTTTATCTATCGTGATGGCCGGTGTAGCATTAAACATTTAGTCAATTCTTTAAACCTAAAATTATGAAGAAGGTATTTTTAGTTCTACTTCTATTATTTCTCGGCAACTCTTTAAGTTCGCAGGAGATCACCGGCGATTGGTATGGCGAATTGATTGTACAGGACCGTAAGAAGGGGATTGTCTTTCATATTTCTGAAAATAAGGATGGCTATACCACTACCTTAGACAGTCCCGCACAAAATGCGTTTGATATTCCTGTTGAGTCTACATCTTTTGAAGATAATGTATTGGAGGTGAAGGCTCCAAAGCTTGGAGGATTTCATTTTAAAGGAAGACTAAAGCAAGAGGAACTTTCCGGCTCATTAAGACAAGGCGGAGCACTCGTTCCTCTTAAACTTTCAAGAGGGAAACCCGAAGACGTAAAAGAAGAGGTAAAAAAAGAATAACTTTGGCTACAAAATGGCATTTTTATGAGCTTTTCTTTTTGGGAACACGATTCCTGGTTTTCTAATATTGATTTTACCATTGTTGGCAGCGGGATTACCGGACTTACCTGCGCCCTGCAATTAAAAACCCGTTATCCCGAAGCAAAGGTGGTAATCCTCGAAAGAGGACTTCTACCCAATGGTGCCAGTACAAAAAATGCGGGTTTTGCTGCTTTTGGAAGCCTTAGCGAAATTCTGGACGACCTGCAGCATCATTCCGAAGAAGAGATGGTAGAACTGGTGAGAAAAAGGGTGCAGGGGCTTGATCTACTCAAAAGAACTTTGAATAGTGATGGTATTGATTTGCAGGTAAATGGCGGATATGAACTATTTACTGCAGCCGAAGAAGATCTCTTTGAAGCCTGCGTGTCAAAAATGGCAAAAATAAACAGCCTTCTAAACCCCATTTTTGGAGAGGATGTCTTCAGCATTACCAATAATAAATTTGGATTTGCAAAAGTGGAGAACAGCCTGATCTACAATAAATTTGAAGGCCAGCTTGATACCGGGAAAATGATGAGTGCCCTGCTTCAGAAGGTGCAGGCAGCCGGAGTAAAGATCCTAAACTCGGTTACCGTAAATGGTTTTGCTGAAGTAGATGATTCCGTAGAAGTAGAAACAGAACATTTTAGTTTTTACACCGGGAATTTGCTTATTGCCACCAATGGTTTTGCTTCACAACTGGGTATCCCAGAGGTTAAACCGGCCCGGGCACAGGTGTTGATCACAGCACCTATTCCCAATCTCCATCTAAAAGGCACTTTTCACCTTGAAAAAGGCTTTTATTACTTCAGAAATATTAACGATAGGATTCTGCTGGGCGGAGGCAGAAACCTCAACCTTAAAGGAGAAGAAACCACCGAAATGGCATTGACGGCACTGGTGCAACAGCGGCTTGAAAGCCTGCTCAAAAATGTCATTTTACCCGATACTCCTTATAAAATCGAAAGAAGGTGGAGCGGAATAATGGGCATGGGGGAACAGAAGAAACCGGTGGTTAAAAAGGTTACGAAGCACGTGTTCTGCGGAGTGCGTTTAGGTGGAATGGGTATAGCAATTGGCAGTCTCGTAGGAAAAGAGCTGGCCGATCTAATTGAATAAAAATGAAAAGATTTTTCAGGTTTTTACTGAAACTGGTGCTGGGATTATTTCTCTTCAGCATATTTATGGTTGTGGTCTATAAGTGGGTGCCGGTTCCGTTTACCCCATTAATGGTCATTAGGTACTTTGAAAATCCTGAAGAGGAGATCTATCACGACTGGGTGCCCATGGAGGAAATTTCTGATAACCTGAAGCTGGCAGTGATTGCCAGTGAAGATCAAAATTTCCCCAGTCACAATGGGTTTGACTATAAAGCGATTCAAAAGGCCATGGAAGACAATAAAAAAGGGAAAAGAGTAAGGGGCGCCAGCACCATTTCTCAGCAAACTGCGAAGAACGTTTTTCTATGGCCACAGCGCAGCTGGTTTAGAAAAGGCCTGGAAGTTTATTTTACCTTCTGGATAGAACTTTTATGGAGTAAAGAGCGTATTCTTGAGGTATACCTTAACAGTATAGAAATGGGCAAAGGCGTTTATGGCGCCGAAGCTGCTGCACAAGCCTGGTTTAAAAAGAGTGCAGAGAACCTTACTGCCTATGAAGCCGCTGCCATTGCAGCCATACTTCCAAATCCGAGGGAATACAGGGCAAATCCTGCCAGCAGATACATTGGAGGCAGGCAAGGGTGGATCGTGAGACAAATGAGGAACCTCGGAAAAATTGAGCTTTAATAGAATTTAAGACATTCCAAAAAACAGGACCAAATAAAATTATATTTACTCAATTTAAAATCAGCAATTAATGAACAGAATACTACCTCTATTATTAATATCCATGTTGTTTGGTTTTTATGGATATTCCCAGGAGACTGAAGAAATAGCTACCCCACAAGAGCAGGCACCTTATTCCGGTAAAAACGAATTAAAATTAAATGGAATGTATTTGCTCATTGGTTTCCCCGAGCTTAGCTATGAGCGAATTTTGAATGATGAGTCTGCTTTGGGTATTTCTGTTAATTTTTCTATAGATGATATAGAAATTGATTTTATGGCTATTCCCTATTACAGGATCTATTTTGGTAAAAAACCTGCTGCCGGATTTTTTGTGGAGGGGAATGCGGCCTTTTACGTAGTAAGTAATGAAGAATATACTTACTATAACGGGCATACTTACGAAGTCAATACCGAAAATGAAATAGGCGCAGGGGTAGGCCTTGCGGTAGGATCAAAATTTATGACTGAAAGTGGATGGGTGTTTGAAGTTTTTGGAGGAGCTGGAAGAAACTTTTTAGGTTCAGATCATATAAGCGATGCTTATCCCAGATTTGGACTTACAGTTGGCAAGAGGTTTTAAAACTTTCTGATTGAGGCTTTGACATTAAAATAACAGCAAAGAAAAAAATGTCTGAAATAAGAAAAAAGTTGATTGAAGCCTGTGAAACTTATGTTGAGGCAAAGCTCTACAATGTGCAGCAGGTTATTAGTGAGCTTGAAGCTGCACTAAAACTGGAGACCAAATGCTCTATGGGCGATAAATATGAAACTGAAAGAGCCATGCTGCACCTCGAATTTGAGAAAGTGGCAAACCAGGCTGAAGGTTTTAAAAGACTTAAAAGAACGCTTAAAGAAGTCCCCATAGGTAGTACGGGGAATGTAGCAGGTTTTGGAAGTATTGTGAAAACTACAGTGGCCAATTATTTTATTGCCATTCCTGCCGGTGAAATTAGTGTGGGTAATGAGAAATATTATGCGGTGGGTGTAGGTGCTCCAATAACACAAATATTTATGGGAAAAAAGAAGGGAAGTAGTGTGACGTTTAATGGCAGGGAATTACAAATAGAAGAAATTTTCTAAACGTAAATATCCGCATTATAATCCGTATAAATTCTTCAAAACAAATTTTAACCTAGCGTAATCTTTTTTCCAGTAAGTCCTGTTCTATATGAAAGCGAACAGGCTTTCCTATTTCTATTTTTACAGGGTGTTCCGCGAAAACTGATTTCCCTTCCATTTCAATTTCAGTGAGGAAAAAACTTCCTTTAAAAAACACATTTTTGACTATCGCCTGATACCTGCCCGATGCTGTCAAATGTATGTCGTGAGGGTAGAGAATTACCTTCTTGCGTACTGGTTGATCGTCAAAGAAAAGGGAAGCCGGGAGTTCATTTACTTCTCCAAAAAGGGATGCAACATAAGCGTTTAGCGGATTATTATAAAGTTCTGTGGGAGATCCCATGGCTATGATCCTTCCGGCTTTCATTACAATGGTCTTGTCGGCAAAAGAAAGTGCATCTGTGCTGTCGTGAGTAGCCAGCATTACGGTAGTGCCCGTTGCTTTCAGGTGGCTAAAGAGGTTCCGGCGCAGTTTGTTCTTTCTGAAATGATCAATATGACTAAAGGGTTCGTCGAGGAGTAAGACTTCAGGAGGATTAGCGAGGGTTCTTGCCAGTGCTACCCGCTGTTGTTGGCCTCCACTCAGGAACTTTGCCTTTGTTTTTGCCAGCTCCTTCATTTCTACCAAAGCGAGAAGCTCGTTTACGCGCTGCTGCTTTTTGCGGGGGTAGGCGTTGGAGAGATGTTTGCCCACATTTTCGGCTACGGTCAATGGCGGCATCAGGTCGAAATCCTGCGTGAGGTACTTCATGAAATCTTCGCCGGGAACGAGGTTGAAGTTTGGCCCCAGCAACTGCTTTTCTTTCCAGAAGATCTTTCCTTTTACATCATGAAGTCCATAAAGTGACTGGAGCAGGGTGCTTTTACCGCATCCACTGGCGCCAATGATTGATATATTTTCCCCTTTTTGGATGTTAAAGCTGAGGTTCTTTAACACCGGCTTGGCTCCATAAGCAAAAGAAAGGTTTTTGACCTTTAGCATCTTCGTTTGGTTAAGGCTGTAAAATTAGAGTTTTAATAATAAAAAGAGGCTGTCTCAAAGCCTTATTTGTGTTGATCTGCACCTGGTCCAGGCCACATGTGACTCTAATGATGATCACAGGATCCTGAAATAAATTCAGAATAACACTTAAGTACTTTAAAACAGCCTCTTTAAAAAGGTCTGAACAAAAATTATTTTACTGGGTTAGGGAGTTTGTTGAATCCCATGTTGTAAAGTGTAAAGCCAAAAATGTCGGCATATTGTTCAATGGTCTTGCTCACCGGGGTGCCGGCACCGTGACCTGCATTGGTTTCAATTCTAATTAATACAGGGTCGTCACCTGCCTGTTTATCCTGAAGCTCGGCAGCAAACTTAAAGGAGTGAGCCGGTACTACACGGTCATCATGGTCTCCTGTAGTGACCAAAGTAGCAGGATACTCTTCTCCACTTTCTACATTGTGAATAGGAGAGTACCCCTTCAGGTAATTGAACATCTCTTCACTGTCTTCGGCGGTACCGTAATCGTAAGCCCAGCCTGCACCTGCTGTAAAGGTGTGGTAGCGCAGCATATCAAGAACACCCACTGCCGGCAGGGCAACTTTCATAAGATCTGGTCTTTGGGTCATGGTAGCTCCTACTAAAAGTCCACCGTTAGAACCTCCCCGAAGGGCCAGGTAATCTCTGGAGGTGTAATTATTTTCAATAAGGTATTCGGCAGCTGCAATAAAATCATCAAATACATTTTGCTTCTGCAATTTAGTTCCGGCATCGTGCCAGTCTTTTCCATATTCCCCGCCACCACGTAGATTTGGTACGGCATAAATTCCGCCCTGCTCCATCCATACGGCATTGGCAATACTAAAGGAAGGGGTGAGGCTTATATTGAATCCGCCGTAACCGTAAAGGATCGTTGGGTTCTTCCCATTCATTTCGATCCCTTTTTTGTAGGTGATGATCATAGGCACTTTAGTACCGTCTTTAGAGGTGTAGAATACCTGTTCGCTGGTATAGTTATCAGGATTGAAGGCCACCTCGGGGCGGTTGTACAATTCTGATGTTCCGGTTTCTACATTGTATTTGTAGATGCTACCGGGAGTAACATAGTTTGTAAAGCTGTAATAAAGGTCTTTTTCATCTTTTTCCCCGCCAAAACCACCGGCAGTTCCAATTCCGGGAAGATCAATTTCTCTTACCAGTTTTCCTTCATAGTCGTACTGTTTCACATTTGAAACGGCATCCTCCATATATTCAGTAAAAATATATCCGCCTCCGGTTGATGGGCTTAGCACATTTTCGGTTTCAGGAATAAGGTCTTTCCAGTTTTCGGGCTGCGGATTTGCGGCATCTACAGTAACGATCTTTCTGTTTGGCGCGTCAAGATTGGTCACGATAAACAGTTTGCTGCCGCGGTTGTCCATTACATAACTTTCGCTGTCTTCATGGCCTACTATGGTATCAATAGAAGGATTGTCTTCTGCGAGATCCATCATAAATAATTTACCTCCCGAAGTTGAAGTCCTGGCCGAGATGAACAGGTAGCGGTTATCTTCTGAAACACTTCCGCCTACATAACGATGCTTTTGCTCGGGAGTAGCGCCAAAGATCACTTTATCTTCACTCTGTGGCGTACCGAGTTTATGGTAATAAAGTTTATGCTGATCTGTCTTGGCCGAAAGTTCGCTTCCTTCAGGTTTGTCATAACTTGAATAGTAGAAACCTTCATTGGCTTTCCAGGAAAGGCCGCTGAATTTTACATCAATAAGCGTGTCTTCTTTGATTTCGCGGGTTTCGGCATCCATAACAATGATCTTTCTCCAGTCACTGCCGCCTTCAGAAATACTGTAAGCAAGGGTTTTTCCATCTTCAGAAAAACTCATTCCGGAGAGAGAAGTAGTGCCGTCTTCACTAAATTTATTCGGATCTAAAAATACTTCGGGCGTGGCATTTTCCGATTTTTTACGGTAAATAACGCTTTGATTCTGGAGTCCGTCGTTTTTGCTGAAGTAGATCCAGCCGCCTTCTTCACTTGGTGCACTTAATTTCTCATAATTCCAGAGTTCGGTAAGCCTTTGTTTTAGTTCTTCCCTGAAGGGAATCTGGTTGAGATACTCAAAAGTGACTTCATTTTGTGCTTTTACCCAGGCTTCAGTCTCGGCGCTGCGATCATCTTCGAGCCAGCGGTAGGGGTCTTTCACCTCGTTGCCAAAATAAGTGTCTACGGTATTACCTTTTCGGGTGGTGGGATATTCCAAAGCAGTAGTTGGGGTTTGAGTGGTTGTCCCGGGGGTAGGTTCAGGTTGTTGTTGTGAACTTCCGCAGGAGATCAAAGCTCCGGCAGCCAGGGCAGTAATTAATATTCTATTCATTTATCAGTAGTTTAAGAGGTCCTAAAATAGTTAATTTTCTCATTAAAAGATATAAGAAAGGCTGCACAAGAATTATGCAGCCTTTAAATTATTACTCTTCAAAAATGCCATTTTTGGCACCTCATATTTTAAACAAGTTTATTATCTGCCAGATATTCGGCGATTTGCACCGCATTGGTGGCAGCTCCTTTTCTAAGGTTATCGGCTACAATCCACATGTTTAATGAATTAGCCTGAGAAAGGTCTCTTCTTATACGCCCCACAAAAACATCGTCTTTACCTTCGGCATAAATAGGCATGGGATAAGTATTTACATCAGTATTATCCTGCACGGTGACTCCGGGGAATTCTTTTAGCAGCCTTCTAACGTCATTAACGTCAAAATCCCTGCTAAAAGTGACATTTATAGATTCGCTGTGCCCGCCTACTACCGGAATACGTATAGCGGTGGCTGTAACTTCTACAGCGTTGTCTTTTAGGATCTTTTTGGTCTCGTTGGTGAGTTTCATCTCTTCTTTGGTGTAGCCGTTTTCTTCAAAAACGTCACACTGCGGAATGGCATTACGGTGAATAGGGTATGGATATGCCATTTCTCCCTGCTCGCCTTTGTATTCATTTTCTAACTGCTGTACGGCTTTTACGCCGGTGCCTGTAATAGACTGGTACGTAGAAACCACCACGCGGGTAATACCGTATTCTTTGTGAAGAGGGGCAAGTGCCATCACCATTTGAATAGTAGAGCAGTTGGGATTTGCGATAATTTTATCTTCGGAAGTCAATTCTGAAGCATTGATCTCGGGCACAATAAGTTTCTTTTCCGGATGCATTCTCCAGGCCGAAGAATTATCTATGACAGTAGTGCCTGCTTCTACGAACTTTGGCGCCCATTCGAGGGAAGTTTCACCGCCGGCCGAAAAAAGGGCAATATCTGGCTTTTGTGCCACAGCCTCTTCCAGGCCAATCACTTCATATTCTTTGTTATTGAAGCTTATCTTGTTGCCTACAGATCTTTCTGAAGCTACCGGAAGCAATTCGGTAACCGGAAAGTTTCTTTCTGCCAATACTTTTAACATTACCTGGCCCACCATCCCGGTAGCGCCTACAACTGCTATTTTCATGCTATATTGATTTGAAGACCTCGCAGGCTTCGGAAACCTGTAAGTCTCCATTTCCTGCTCGTCCTGATATTTTTATACAAATGTATTGTACTACAAATAATAAAAAGAGTAGACGCAAAGAAATTCTGCCTCAAATGACTTTTTATAACCACTTTGTACAGTTTGTTAAATATGGAGGGTTGTAGTAAAAAAAGACCCCCGGTGGTTCCGGGGGTTTAAGGTTAGGATATGTAGCGTAGCGGTTACTACGTGTTTTAAAGTTCGTTCTCTTGCCGCAAAAATATTTATTTCTTGCTCATGCAGTGATACACAGGTGCGAAAAATGGCATTTTTAGCTGTTCTTTTTCCTTAATTCATCCCGAATTTCGGTAAGCAGTTGTTCCTGTGAAGGGCCTTTAGGTTCAGTGACTTTTGGAGCTTCTTTCGCAGTTTTGGTTCTTTCATAAGCCCGTAAAACCAGGAAAATAAAGAAGGCCACAATCACAAAATAAATAATAGCCTGAATAACATTGCCGTAGGTGAGCACTGCGGCTTCGGCTTCTTTTGCGGCATCCAGGCTTTCATATTCGTTACCGTCAAGAGAAATGAATTTCTGTGAAAAATCAACTCCCCCGGTAATAACACCTATGAGAGGCATGATGATATCGGCTACCACAGAAGAAACTATTTTATTAAAAGCACCTCCTACAACTACGGCGGTAGCAAGGGCAATAATGTCGCCTTTCATTAGAAAAGCCTTGAAATCCTTAAAGAATGCCATAATTAGATTTTTAAGTTAGTAACCTAAATGTATGAATTAATTTTTAATAAGCACTCTTTTCACTCTTTGGGAGATTCCGGTGATCAATTCGTAGGAAATAGTGTTTCCCTTTTCAGCAAAGGCAGTTGCACGTTGAGTTTCTCCAAAAACAATGACTTCATCCCCTTCTTTACAGTCAATTCCGGTAATATCGACCATCACCATGTCCATACAAACATTTCCTAAAATTGGGGCGTAGCTGCCATTAATAGTTACCCCGGCGCGGCCATTGCCATACTGCCTGTTAATCCCGTCGGCATGACCAATGGGAAGCGTGGCTGTTTTGGTGCGTTTTTCGGCGATAAAGGCGCGGTTGTAGCCCAGGGACTGGCCTTTTTCCAGCACATGGATTTGTGAGACGATGGTTTTAAGCGTTCCAATTGGCCTAAACTTTTCATCATTGGGCTCATCATTTCCAAACCCGTAAAGTCCAATCCCCGATCGCACCATGTCAAAATGGGCTTTAGGATAGTTAATGATCCCAGAGGTATTGCAAATGTGCAGCATGGGCCTGTAGCCTAAATCGTCATATAATTTAACAGCAATTTTCCTGAAGGTGTGGATCTGCATGAGGGTGAACTCCCGTTCTTTCCAGTCTTCACTTGCGGCTAGATGCGAAAAGAATGATTTCGCTTTAACTGCAGTGGTAGCTGTGAGCAGGTCTTTCACTACATCGGTCTCTTTTTCTGAAAACCCAAGGCGGTTAAGTCCGGTGTTGAACTTAATATGTACAGGATATTCTTTCTGATTTTTTTCTTCAGCAGTTTTGACAAATTCTTCTAAAACGAACTTGCTGTAAAGGCTTGGTTCCAGGCAATTTTCAATAACAGCTTCAAAATTGAATGACTGAGGGTGAAGAACCAGGATAGGGGCTTCAATTCCGGCTTCTCTTAACGCAATACCTTCAGAAGTATAAGCTACCGCAAAATAGTCGGCGCCCAGCTCCACGAGCTTATGGGCTATGCCGGCTACGTCGCTTCCATAACCAAAGGCCTTGACCACGGCCATAAATTTTACATCTTCATCGAGTTTTGACCTAATGTAATTGTAGTTGTGCGCTAAGGCATCAAGATTTATTTCAAGTACGGTCTCCCTGGCTTTCGGCATGTTCACTTCTTTTGGTGTCTTTTAATTCTTCGGGTTCTGTAACCTCGAAATTTTTTAGTTTTTCTCTTAACCGGGCTTTGTAAAAAGCTCCGCGGCTCAAAGGCTCATATTCTTCGGTCTCTCCCAGCATCACAAGGTCTTCATTTGAAGTCTTGCGGTAGCTGTATTGGGCGAGGTTTCCGGTACGGGTGCAAACGGCGTGTACTTTGGTGACATATTCGGCAGTGGCCATTAAGTTGGGCATTGGCCCAAAGGGGTTGCCTTTAAAATCCATATCGAGTCCGGCAACGATCACTCTTACCCCTCTGTTTGCAAGATCATTGCATACAGAGACGATTTCTTCGTCAAAGAACTGGGCTTCATCAATGCCCACCACATCGCAATCATCGGCCAGCAGCCTGATATTGGCTGCAGCAGGAACAGGGGTGGACCTTATTTCATTAGAATCGTGAGACACCACCATCTCTTCATTGTAGCGGGTATCTATGGCCGGTTTAAAGATTTCGACCTTTTGTTTGGCAAATTTGGCGCGCTTGAGTCTGCGAATCAGCTCTTCGGTCTTCCCAGAGAACATCGAGCCGCATATAACTTCAATCCACCCAAATTGCTCTTTATGATTTACTGTATTTTCAAGAAACATTTTGTATTTTTCAAGACCAAAAAGCAGACTTCGCTTTTGATAAAGGTGACACAAATTTATTAAAAATACAACCGTATTCGGGTTGCAAGAATGAAAGTTATGAAAAAGCAATTGAAAGGGGAATTAGTAGCTTTGGCCGAAAAAGTTGCTCTTTTAAAGGATCAGGACCAGGTCGCTACCGGGGAATTAAAAGAACTTGCCAGGAGATTATACGAAAAGCTTACCGTCTACAATTTTACCGAATCTAATCTCTACACGGCTTCAGAAATAAGAGAGCAGGAAGTAGTAAAAACTGCTCAGAAAGTAGAAGCTCCAAAAGAAAAAGAAGTTCCGGTTAAAGCTTCCGAAGAAAAGAAGGAACCGTTGCCGCCGGTGCAGGAAGAAGATACACCAGAACCAGACGAGTATAACCCTACCGGACTTGAATACAACGATTCTGAAGAGATTACCGAGCCAAATACCGAAAAGATCAAGGATATTGTGGCCCAGATGCCACTCGAGACTCAGCAGGTTGACGATCTCTTTGCACATGTAGAACCACGCAATTACAAGAAGAACGATATGAGCGATATTGGGGGAGTGCATTATGATAACCTGCCGCAGTTTGAACCGGTGAAAAGACAGGGTTCTGCCCAGGAAAAACCAAAATCCCTCAATGACAGGCTCAAGAAAGGTATCAATATTGGACTTAACGACAGAATGGCCTTTGTAAAGCACCTTTTTGACGGGAGTACATCAGATTATAACAGGGTGTTGTCTCAACTCATTACTATAAGGACTAAGGAAGAAGCCTTTAATTTTGTTGCAAACATGGTCAAGCCCGACTATAATAACTGGGAGGGAAAAGAAGACTATGAAAGCAGGTTTCTGGCTATAGTTGAAAAGAACTTCGAATAAGGTTCTATGGCGAAACTATACCTCGTGCCCACGCCTATTGGCAACCTTGAAGATATTACTTTTCGCGCCATTAGGGTTCTCAAAGAAGTAGATCTTATCCTGGCCGAAGACACCCGTAACAGCGGAAAGCTGCTAAAACATTTTGAGATAAATACACCCATGCAGAGCCACCATATGCACAATGAGCATAAAACGGTAGAAAATGTGGTGCGGCAAATCCAGAATGGAAAAACTGTAGCATTAATAAGTGATGCCGGGACGCCTGCAATTAGTGACCCCGGATTTCTATTAACCCGTGCCTGTGTTGAAGCAGGGCTGGAAGTAGATTGTTTACCAGGTGCCACTGCTTTTGTTCCTGCCCTTGTGAACAGTGGGTTGCCCAATGACAAGTTCGTTTTTGAAGGTTTTTTGCCGGTAAAAAAAGGACGGCAAACCAGGCTGGAATTGATGGCGCAGGAACCCCGTACCATAATATTATATGAATCGCCGCACAAACTTCTAAAAACTCTGGGCCAGATAAAAGAATTCTTTGGAGAAGACAGGCAGGTTTCGGTATCCCGGGAGATCACCAAGCTACATGAGGAAACCGTGAGAGGAACAGCAGCTGAAGTTCTTTCGCACTATGAAGCGAAACCTCCTAAAGGAGAGATTGTAGTTGTTGTTGCAGGGAAGAAATAGCTATTCTGCTATCTAAATTGTGAGTGTGGTGATTGTTTCAGAAAAGAATCCAACCTGCATAAAAATGATGAGGTGCTGAAAATGACATTTTTGACACCTTACTTTAGAAGGAAATTTCTTCAAATGCTATCTTCAGGAATTGTGTAAGAAGATTTTTTTCTGAAACAATCAGTATTTTTGAAAAAAAAACTCTATGCGCTGGACACTCAAACCTAAACCCGATCCTTCAACAGTTGAACATCTGCAGGAAGCTTTAGGTGTAGAAAAACCAATAGCTTCATTGCTGGTTCAGCGCGGCATAGAAACATTTGAAGAAGCCAAAAAATTCTTCCGTCCCAGTCTTGAAGACCTCCACGATCCTTTTCTAATGAAAGATATGGAAGCAGCGGTAAGCAGGATCGAGCTTGCCCTTCAAAAAGGGGAAAATATCATGGTCTTTGGAGATTATGATGTAGATGGCACTACGAGTGTTGCATTGGTTTCTTCTTATCTAAAAAGGATCTACCCAAACGTTGTGACCTATATCCCCGACCGTTATGAAGAAGGATACGGTGTGTCTTATAAAGGGATAGATTTTGCAGCCGATAATGACATTAGCCTCATCATTGCCCTCGATTGCGGAATTAAAGCTATTGAAAAAGTAGCCTATGCCAGTGAAAAGGGCATTGACTTTGTAATTTGTGATCATCACAGGCCGGGGGCAGAAATACCAAAGGCGGTAGCTGTACTGGATCCCAAAAGAGAAGATTGTGAATACCCTTATAAGGAACTCTGCGGATGTGGCGTGGGCTTCAAACTGTTGCAGGCTCTAAACCAAAAGCGGGGAGAGCCATTTGGAGTGCTCATCCCATACCTTGACCTGGTTGCTACAGCTATTGGGGCCGATATAGTGCCGGTAACCGGAGAAAACCGGATACTTGCCTATCATGGCCTGCAGGTAATAAATGTCGCTCCCCGTGCAGGAATTGGTGCAATCCTCGAACAGGTGAAGAAGGAACAACTCACCCTTACAGATGTGGTTTTTATAGTTGCGCCCCGCATCAATGCAGCCGGAAGGATGAAGCACGGGCTACACGCCGTTAACCTGCTTACTGAAGAAGATAGTGTGCAGGCAAAAATATTTGCAGCCGAAATTGAAGAGTACAACACCAGCCGAAGAGAGACAGATAAAGTCATTACTGAAGAAGCACTTGCCCAGATTGACGAACTTTGCGAACAGGAGAGAAAGACCACAGTAGTTTACCGGGAGACCTGGCATAAAGGGGTGATTGGGATCGTGGCATCGAGGCTTACCGAAACTTATTACCGCCCTACCCTGGTGTTTACCCGCAGCGGTGAAAAACTTGCGGCATCGGCACGTTCTGTCAGTGGTTTTGATGTGTATGATGCTTTGGAGGGCTGCAGTGAATTCATTGAACAATTTGGAGGTCACAAATATGCGGCAGGCTTAACACTGCTCTCTGATCAATATGAGAATTTCAAGAAAAAATTTGAAGAAGTGGTTTCGGCTACAATAGATCCCCGCCTGCTAACTCCCGAAATTCAGATTGATGCCGAAATAGAACTCGGTGATATTACAGATAAGTTCTATAGGATCCTTAAACAGTTTGCACCATTTGGGCCCGGCAATATGTCTCCTGTTTTTATGTCAAAAAATTTGCGGGATACCGGTTACGCCCGCTGTGTTGGCGGAGATGACAAGCACCTGAAAGCCAGGTTTTATCAGAAGGGAAATGATCGCAGCTTTGGCGCCATAGGGTTTGATTTGGGGAAGAAGTGTGAGCTGGTAAGTGAAGGGAAAAAGGTCAAGGCTGCCTATTCTATTGAAGAAAATGAATTTCAGGGCAATATCACGCTACAACTAAAATTAAAAGACATTGAGGTGAATTAGCTTGACCTTTTGTTAATATTGTTGCTGAATTCTTACAGCACATACCGCCTATTTGCTCTTCAACAATTTTCCATGTACTTCATCTAAAAAAGTTTCTGATAATGAGATGTTTAGCTACTTTAGTAAAGCCATAACATAAGTAGGTTAAGTTCATGGTAGATTTGGGGCAAAAAAAGGTGGAAATTTCCACCTTTTTTTATGCGCAATATTCTGCAAAAAAAAAGGCTGCCTTAAAAGCCTTTTTTGGTCATCCTGAAGTTTGGTCCTATTCAAGATAGATCCACTAATTCAGAAAAACTTTTCAAGTTAGCTTTTAAGACAGCCTCCTGTCTTATTTAAAATCTCTAATAGACTTTAATTATTTATGTTGTGCATATCTTTTGGAAACTTCTTCCCAGTTGATCACATTGAAGAACGCATCAATATAAGCGGGACGTTGGTTTTGATACTTTAAATAATAAGCATGTTCCCAAACGTCCATTCCAAGGATTGGATATCCGCCGCAACCTACTCCGGGCATTAAAGGATTATCCTGGTTTGCTGAAGAACATACTTCAAGCTTGCCACCTTCCTGCACGCAAAGCCAAGCCCAACCAGATCCAAACTGGGTAGCACCTGCTTTAGAGAACTCATCTTTAAAAGCTTCGAAAGATCCAAAGTCTTTGTCTATTGCAGAGGCCAGATCTCCCTGTGGCTTTCCACCACCATTAGGTTCCATGATCTCCCAGAAAAGGTTATGGTTAAAATATCCCCCTCCGTTGTTGCGGACAGCTTTATCATCCATGTCAAGGTTATTGAGAATATTCTCAATATTCTTCCCTTCCATATCTGTGCCTTTTACAGCATCATTTAATTTGCTGGTATATCCTGCGTGATGTTTATCGTGGTGGATCTCCATTGTTTTTGCGTCAATGTGAGGCTCCAATGCGTCAAATGCATATTTTAATTTTGGTAACTCGAAAGCCATAGTTAAATCGTTTTTATTATTAATTAGGTCAACTTCAAATTTAGAGATAAACCTCTTTAATAAGAAGTATAAAATGTTATAAAATCCTTAAAGATGTAGCTTTTTAAAAAAGTTAGTTTACAGTTACTTAGAATAATCTCATTTTTTTATGCATTTTTTCCAGCTAATGGATCGGCATGAGCAGGTCAATTAAGATGCATTTCTTACTTTAGTAAAAAAAATTTGAAGGACGCTAACATCTTCAGAATTTACGACGCTTCGGCTGGTTCGGGGAAGACCTATACCCTTGTAAACCAGTATCTTTTACTTCTGCTGTCTTCGCCAAGAATAGACAGCTATAAAAATATTCTTGCCATTACCTTTACCAATAAGGCTGTGGGGGAAATGAAATCGCGCATAATTGAGAGCCTGCACGGGCTTGCCAACCCCAGGCGCACCAGGAAAGAAGAAGACTTGCTCTCTGTGCTTTCCAAAGACACGGGAAAGCCGCCAGAGATCATTCAGAAGAGAAGCAGTGATATCCTAAAGCATATTATTCACAACTATGCAGCCTTTGAAGTTTCTACTATAGATGGCTTCACCCACCGGGTTTTGCGAACCTTTGCCAAAGACCTCGGGCTGCCACTCAATTTTGAAGTGGAACTTAGAACCGATGAAGTGCTTGGGGAGGCGGTAGACAGGCTTATTAGCAAAGCAGGGAAAGACAAAGCCATTACCCGGATTCTGGTCAATTTTGTGCTCTCCCGCACAGATGACGATAAGAGCTGGGACATAGCCCGTGACCTTTTTGCCATTGGCCGATTGCTCACACAAGAAACCAGTAGCAAATTTCTGGAGATCCTAAAGACAAAGAAGCCGGGCGATTTTGAAGATCTCAAAAAGAAGATCATTCAGGAACAAGAAAAGCTGGAAAGTGCTGTTGTTGACACGGCAAATGACTTTTTCCAGTTACTGGATGAAAACAATCTTGATAATGGATGTTTTAGTGGCGGCTATTGCCCAAAATTTTTTCTAAAGCTTCAAAAAGGGGATTTTAACGTTAACTTTTCCGCAGGCTGGCAAAGGGATCTTGCTGAAAAAGCACTCTATGCATCTAAACTTGATGCAGCAAAAAAGCAGGTTCTCGATAGCCTTCAGCCGCAAATTGTCATACTGTACAATCAGGCAAAAAATTACATCACCAGCATACAGTTCCTTGAAGCGGTAGACAAGAACCTCGTGCCGCTGTCTCTTTTAAATGCCATACAGGCACAGATTGAAGAGATAAAAGCTGAAAATTCGCTGGTGTTGATTTCCGAATTCAACGCCACGATAGGCAAAGCAGTGAAAGATCAGCCCGCACCTTTTATTTATGAGAGGCTGGGAGATCGCTACCGTCACTATTTTATAGATGAGTTTCAGGATACCTCCCAGTTACAGTGGGAAAATTTGATCCCGCTTGTTGACAATACACTATCTATTGAGCACCCGGCAGGCGAATTTGGTTCACTCACGCTGGTAGGAGATGCAAAACAGTCTATTTACAGATGGCGTGGCGGTAAAGCCGAACAATTTATGGAACTTTGCCAAAAGCGGCATCCGTTTAGCGTTGAAGACCTGGAAATGCTGGTGTTGCCAAACAACTACAGGAGTGCCAGGACGGTTGTGGAGTTCAATAACGATTTCTTTAAATATGCTTCAGGATTTTTTCTGAATGAAACCCATAAAAACCTCTTTCTTAACAGCGGCCAGGGCGTTGTGAGCTCTAAAGAAGGTTATGTGAATATCTCCTTTATAGAAGCCGAAAATGCTTCCGAAGAAATGGAGGCGTACCCCATAAGAGTGCTTGAAATTATTAAGGAAGTGCAGGAACAGGGCCGGGCACTTTCAGATATCTGTATCCTTACCCGAACACGCCGTGAGAGTATCGCTGTAGCCAATTACCTGAGTGAACATACTATTCCCGTTATTTCTGCGGAAAGTTTACTTATAAACCGTTCTCCAAAAATCAGGTTTATTACTGCAGTCTTACAGTATTGCCTCGATCCCGGAGACAGGTCTCTCAAATTTGAGATCCTCGATTATCTTTTGACTGAAATCATTGAGGTAGACAACGATTTCCAATTTTTGGAAGAGTATCTAAAGCCTGAAGGGGAGGAATTCTTTAAAGCTCTGGAAAAGAATGAGATCAATTTTTCGCCCGTGGCAGCTACGGCAATGTCGGTTTATGAAGCGGTTGAATATATAATCAGGGCTTTCTCGTTAGAGGCCGTTTTTGATGCTTACCTGCAGTTCTATCTCGATTTTGTTTACGAAGTTTCCAGTACAGAAGGGGTTGCATTTTTCACCTTTTTGGAACAGTGGGAGCGAAAGAAAGACGAACTGAGCATTGTGGTACCACAAGGTGAAAATGCAGTGCAAATAATGACCATACATAAAGCTAAAGGACTGGAATTTCCTGTGGTAATCTATCCTTTTGCCAATACCCAGATAAATGACACGGCCAGGGAACATTTTTGGATAGAATTGCCCGAAGAACTCGATACCAACGTAGAAATTGCTTACCTGCGTGCAGCCGATAAGATGAAAGAATGGGAAGGTGAGGCACCTCAAATTTATAATGAGTTGAGTAGTAATAGTCAGCTTGATGCGCTCAATGTGCTGTATGTGGCTATGACACGCCCCGAACATCAGTTGTATATCATTTCAAAAATGGACCTGGACAAGAAGGGGAACGAAAATACCAATCGCATTTCGGGCTTGTTTATATCCTATTTGCGGTCTATAGGGAAGTGGAATGACAGTAATGAGTACCACTTCGGAAATATGCATGAAGTAATTTCCGAAGAAAAAAAACCGGCTAATACCTTTGAGCAGCAAAGTTTCTTTTCTTCCCCAACCGAGGGCAATGGTATTTCGATCATCACGCGTTCGGGGCTCATGTGGAATACCAAGCAGCAAAAGGCTATTGAAAAAGGTCAGCTTATCCACGATCTTTTTGCTAAAATAGATACGGAAGAAGATGTAGAGCGGGTGCTCGAAAATGGCAAAAATGACGGACTTTTTCCTTCCGAAGAAAAAGAAGAACTTGAAAGATCAATTTTAGAAGTTATAGGCCATAGCGCATTAAGGAAATATTTTACAAATGACGTGGTGAATTATAATGAACGCGAAATAATTTCTGAAGACGGCGCTCTCTTAAGACCCGACAGACTTATTTTTTCTGGTAATAAGGTGAATATTATTGACTACAAGACAGGTGCAGCAGATCCAAAACACAAGGCGCAGATATCGCAATATGCCGATATTTTAGAAAAGATGAATTTTGAAATTGAAAACAAGATCCTGGTTTATATAAACGACCAGATTGAAGTAACTTTTGTGTAAAAAGAATGTAATTTTGTAAAAAAACCAGTCACTATGTACGGAAAAATGCAGGAATACCTTGAAAAGGAAATAAACAATATTAAAGAAGAAGGCCTTTATAAAAAAGAAAGGATCATTACTTCACCACAGGGCGCTGAGATCACTCTTGAAGGTGGTAAAAAGGTTCTGAATTTTTGTGCCAACAATTACCTTGGGCTCTCGTCACACCCAGAAGTGATACAGGCAGCAAAAGACGCTATGGATACGCATGGCTTCGGAATGTCTAGTGTACGGTTTATATGCGGTACCCAGGATATCCATAAAGAACTGGAGCGCAAGATTGCCCACTTCTACGGGATGGATGATACCATACTTTATGCTGCTGCATTTGATGCGAACGGGGGCGTTTTTGAGCCACTTTTGACTGCTGAAGACGCTATAATTTCTGACTCCCTCAACCACGCTTCCATTATTGATGGGGTAAGGTTGTGTAAGGCAGCTCGCTACCGTTACGAAAATGGGAATATGGAAGAGCTTGAAGCGCAGCTTAAAACAGCTAATGAAAAAGGAGCGCGGTTTAAGATTATTGTTACTGATGGTGTATTCTCCATGGACGGGCTGGTAGCTCCCCTCGATAAGATCTGTGATCTTGCCGAAAAGTATGATGCCATGGTTATGATAGATGAATGCCATGCAACAGGATTTATAGGTCAGGATGGGATAGGTACTCTCGAAGAAAAAGGAGTACTGGGGCGTATTGATATTATTACCGGAACCCTCGGGAAAGCACTGGGAGGTGCAATGGGCGGTTATACTGTGGCTAAAAAAGAGGTTATAGAAATTCTGCGTCAAAGATCGCGACCATATCTATTCTCCAACTCCCTGGCTCCGGCTATTGTGGGAGCTTCTATCAAGGTTTTTGATATGTTATCTAAAGACGACTCTCTTAGGAACAAGGTCAAGGAAAATACAAAATACTTCAAAAAAGGTATAAAAGATGCCGGTTTTGAAATCATTGACGGGAAAGCTGCCATTGTACCGGTGATGCTCTATGATGCAAAACTTTCACAAAAAATGGCCGACAGGCTTTTAGAGGAAGGGATCTACGTAATTGGATTCTTCTACCCTGTAGTGCCTAAAGGAAAAGCGAGAATAAGGGTACAACTCTCGGCTGCCCACACTCAGGAACACCTGGATAAAGCTATTGCCGCCTTTAAAAAAGTGGGAAAAGAGCTTGATATCATTAAATAAGGTTAAAATAGAAAAGGTGTTTCTCTTGGGAAACACCTTTTCTATATCAATTTCGGGCTTTTTTATCCTTTATATCAGATACTTTAGAAAAGCTTTTTACTGAGCAGAATAACACCGTAGCAAAACCTAAAAAAATGTTAATATTTTAAGTTTTTCTCAAAATAATTATGCTGTAAATCCTTTGTTACTGCCCCAAACGCCAGCCTTATTAAGAAAACTTTATTAAATTGGGCTTTGTTAATACTGAATATCGGTCTACTTTTGTTTCTGCTAACTAATTAAATTATTAAACTCAGCAATATGAAACATCTAAACAGATTATTATTGGCTTCACTATGCATTCTGAGCTTCAGCACTATGCAGGCACAGGATGACAATAATCCCTGGGCTATTGGAATAGGAGTAAACGCAGTGGATTTTTACCCAACAGGCGAGGATGCACCTCTAGGGGGGTATTTTGACGAATTTTTTAATACCGGAGATCACTGGAACGTACTTGCAGGTATTTCTAGAATCTCTGTTGCTCGTAATATTGGAGCAGGATTCTATTTTGAAGCAGCTGGTTCTGTTAACCAGATCGGCAAATATGGAGATGAAGGATGGGATGACCTAATGTATTATGGTCTTGACGGTACCTTCAACTACAGCTTTCGCAATGACGCCAACGCAGGTTGGTTAGATCCTATTGTAGGAGTTGGGGGTGGTTATACCTGGGTTGACGAAGAAGGCTTCGCAACTCTTGATGGAACTGTAGGTTTTAACTTCTGGTTTACCGACAACCTTGCCCTTTCAGTACAAACTATCTACAAGCATGGTTTTGACGACGATATGAACTCACACTTCCAGCATGCAGCAGGAATTAAATTTGCCTTTGGAGGACAAGATACTGACGGAGATGGTATCTACGATAAAAATGATGAGTGTCCTGAGGTAGCCGGATTAGAACAATTCAACGGTTGTCCTGACTCTGATGGTGACGGGATCCAGGACAGGTTGGATGAATGTCCTAATGAAGCCGGTCTTGCACAATTTAACGGTTGCCCAGATACAGACGGTGACGGTATTGCAGATCCTCAGGATGAATGCCCTACTGTAGCTGGTCTTGCTGCATTGAATGGATGTCCAGATGCCGATGGTGACGGAGTTAAAGACAGCGAGGATGAATGTCCAAACGAAGCAGGTCCTAAAGAAAACAACGGATGTCCATGGGAAGATATGGATAACGATGGAGTGCTAGACAAAGATGATGAATGTCCAGAAGTAGCAGGAACTGCTGCAAACAACGGATGTCCTGAACCAACTGTAGAGGTAATCGAAGAGTTGAATGAATATTCAAGAACTATTCTTTTCGATCTTAATAAAGCTACAATCAGATCTGAATCTGAGGAAACTCTTCAGGCTATCGCCGATATTATGAAAGAGTATCCTAACACTATCTTCCATATTGGAGGACACACAGATAGCACCGGTAGTGAATCTTACAATGAAAAACTATCCAGAGAAAGAGCACAATCTGTAGAGACTTTCCTTGAAAACACTGGTATTCCTTCCAGCAGATTGACTTCTGAAGGATATGGAGAATCTCAACCAATCGCTTCTAACAGCACTGCTCAAGGAAGACAGGAAAACAGAAGGGTAGAGATTTCTTTAGATAAAGAAAAAGAGATGAGAGACAATCAGGGCGGAATGTAACCTGACTTTCACTAAATTTATTTAGAAAAACGCCCCGGTTTGACCGGGGCGTTTTTTATTTTTAAGGCATGATATCATTTATTGAACAGGTTCTTCAGGAGTTACTATCCCGAAACGCAAACATCTCTGAAACCACATTTATCCTGCCCAGTAAAAGAGCAGGTGCCAGTCTGGTGAACAGGCTTTCCAGGCTTTCTTCAAAGCCCATGTTCGCTCCCAGGGTGTTGAGTATTGAAGACTTTTCCGAAGAAATAGCAGGGCTTAAATCTATTGATAATTTAACAGCCCTTTTTGAATTTTATTCCGCTTACCGGGCCTGTACGCCAAAAGACCAATGTGAAGGTTTTGAAACATTCTCTGCCTGGGCGCAAACGCTGCTCTACGATTTTAATGAAATTGACCGCTATCTTATAGACTATAAATCGTTTTTTGGTTTCCTGGGCGATATTCAGGAAATGAACCACTGGTACCTTCAGGAAGAGAAAACTCCACTTATGGAGAACTACCTGCTCTTCTGGAATAAACTTCCCGATTATTATGAAGCACTCCAAAAGCAGCTTGAAGAGAAGGAGCTGGCTTACCAGGGAATGGTGTACAGGAGGGCTTCTGAAAGAATTTCTGAATATGCCGAAACGGTTTCAGGGCCATTTGTATTTATAGGTTTTAATGCGTTAAATACTGCGGAACAAAATATATTTCAGTTTCTTCTTGAAGCCGGTAAAGCTGAAGTATTCTGGGATATCGATGAGGTCTTTCTTCAGGATGAGCAGCATGATGTCTCTCTGTTTCTACGGAATTATCTCAAGTCCTGGCCCTATTTTAAGAACAATAAGCCACAGTTTATTTCCCGGTCGTACAGTGAGCCCAAGGATATAAAGATGATTGGTGTTCCCAAGAATATTGGGCAGGCTAAGTATGTGGGAGAATTATTGTCTAAACTTTCCCCCGAAGAACTAAAGGAGACCGCCGTTGTTCTTGGTGATGAAAGCTTGCTGCTTCCGGTGTTCAATTCCCTGCCGCCTAATGTAGAGGAGGTAAACATTACCATGGGTTTTGCGCTGCAAAATGCCCCTGTTGCTTTTCTCCTGGAACACCTGTTGAAAATACATACGGTGCAGGGCGATGGTACTCATTATTACAAAGATCTTATGCTGGTGCTCAGCCACCCGCTGGTACAACAGGTAACAGGCGGATTTTCCCGCAGGTTGCTAGAGAATATCCGCAAGGAAAACCTGGTCTACATTAAAGAAGAAGATCTGTTTAAAGCTGTCCCCACCGAGTTTAAACCGCTTTTCACTGCCTGCTTTGGGGATTGGAAAAATGATCCGAAAATTGCTTTGCAGAATCTTCAGGGGTTGATCATGATCTTTAAAGATCGTATGGATAGTGACCGCGATAAAATTACCCTCGAATTCCTGTATCAGCTGCATTTGTTGCTTAACCAGATAAACAACCTGGTTTCAGAATATCCCTATATAGATTCCATTAAAATTCTGTTCTCTGTTTACAAAGATTTCCTGTCTTCAAAGACGGTCGACTTCCGTGGGAAACCTTTTTCAGGGCTACAGCTTATGGGGATGCTCGAGTCGCGGGTGCTCGATTTTAAAAATGTAATCCTTACTTCGGTAAATGAAGGAGTGCTTCCGGCAGGAAAAAGCAGTAATTCCTTCATCCCTTTTGATCTTAAATGCGCTTATAAGTTGCCTACTTATAAAGAAAAAGACGCTGTTTATACCTATCACTTTTACCATTTACTACAGCGGGCAAAACAGGTGCATTTGCTGTACAATACTGAAAGTGACGGACTCAATGCGGGTGAAAAAAGCCGTTTTTTACTGCAGCTTGAAATGGAAGCCCAGAAGGATCACAACATTCAGAACTTCAACATTAGCCCCGTAGTTCCACCCGTATCGGCGCAGCTTAAAACCGTTCACAAGTCGGCAGAAGTCATTGCAAAGCTCAAGGCAAGAGCGGCAGAAGGATTTTCTCCATCGGCGCTCACCACCTATATCAGGAATCCTTTAGATTTTTATAAACAGTATGTTCTGGGAATAAGGGAGCGCGAAGAGGTAGAAGAAACTGTCGCCTATAATACCCTGGGTACTGTAGTGCATGATACCCTGGAGGTTTTTTACCGAAATATGCTGGAGGAGCAGGTCACTGTTGAAATGCTCGAAAAAGCCCTTGAAAACAGCAATGCCGAAATTGAAAAACAGTTTAGGGAGCACTACACCAAAGCGCCTCTCAATAATGGGCAAAACCTGCTTATTTTTGAAGTTGCACGCCGCTATGTGCGCAACTTTTTAAGATCAGAGATTGATCATATAAAAGAAGGGAATACTATAAAGATTTTGAAAATAGAAGACAGGCTGAAGGTGCAGATTCCCATTGAAGAGCTCGATTTCCCTGTATTTTTAAAAGGAACTGTAGATCGTGTTGATGAATTCAACGGCAGGATGCGCATCATTGATTATAAAACAGGAAAAGTTGAACAGAACAAAGTTGAGGTAGTAGACTGGGACGAGATAAGTTTAGATTATGACAAGTACAGTAAGCCATTCCAGATACTCACTTATGCGCTCATGATGAACCAGGATTCCCCTCTTCCACAAGATCTTGAAGCAGGGATTATTTCCTTCAAAAACCTCAAAGCTGGATTCCTTCAGTTCTGTAAAAAAGATAAAAAAGGTTATGGTGCCAAAAAAGACACCAATATAACTTCAGATACCCTCGCAGAATTTAAAATTCAGCTTAAAAACCTTATTTTAGAGATATGTGATCCCGAAGTTCCCTTCGTAGAAAAAGAAATAAAACAACATTCATGGTAGTGAAAAAGCAGAAGAATATAAGCCTTGCGGGCCTTCACGGGCGGCCAATCCCAACAGATGTATTTTCTTCGGAAGAAGAAGGGCAGAAACCGGTAGTACTGTTCTGTCATGGTTATAAGGGCTTCAAAGACTGGGGCGCCTGGAACCTGATGGCAGCCGAATTTGCCCGAAATGGCTTCCTGTTCGTAAAGTTCAATTTCGCCTTTAACGGCGGTACTCTCGAAAACCCCATCGATTTTCCCGATTTAGATGCTTTTGGAGAGAACACTTACACCAAAGAGCTCGATGATCTTAAAGTTTTAATTGACTGGATAAGCAGTGAAGATTTCCCTTATGCTAAGCAGGCCGATCTTTCCCGTCTCACTTTAATGGGGCACTCCCGCGGCGGAGGTATTGCAGTGGTTAAAGCTGCTGAAGACCCTCGTATTCAAAAGCTCATTTCTCTCGCGGCAGTAAGCGACTTTGAAGACCGCTTTCCAAAAGGGGAAGAACTGGAGGCCTGGAAGCAAAAAGGAATCTCTTATATAGAAAATTCCCGCACCAAGCAGAAAATGCCGCACCTGTTCGACTTTTACGAAGATTTTAAACAAAATGAAGAGCGACTGAATATCGCCAGTTCAGCCGAAAAGCTCAACATTCCCTATCTCGTGGTTCACGGCACCAATGATCCTACAGTTGCTGTAGATAATGCCCGTCAATTGCATGAATGGTCTTCACAATCGGAGTTGTTCCTGCTTGATGGCAGCGATCATGTTTTTGAGGCTTCACATCCATGGGAACGCGAAGACCTCCCGCCGGCCATGGAGAAGATCATAAAAAAAGCTACTGATTTCATTAAAAAGTAACCTGTCAAAAATGGCATTTTTGGAAGGTGTTTTTGTCAAGGTTAATTGATCGCAGCATGACCTATCAGATAACTTATCCGGCCTAACAGCAGACCTCACCCCGACCTCACAGGTTTTGAAAACCTGTGAGGTCTTTCTATACGGTAAGCAGTTAGGAACACCCAAAAACGAAAAAACCACCGCGAAACGGTGGTTTTTGTGGAGAATATCGGAGTCGAACCGATGACCTTTTGGCTGCCAGCCAAACGCTCTAGCCAGCTGAGCTAATCCCCCATTGATGAGGGCAAATTTATAAAATATATTTCAATGTTTAAAGCCTTTATTTCTTTCTATAAAATTATTTTTGTTGAGAAGCCTTTCTCACATGATAAGAACAGCCAAATACCAAGACTTAGCGACCATTAAAAGCCTCACTGAAGCCTGTGCCCACGCTATGCAGGAAAAAGGGATCCTGCAGTGGAATGAATTTTATCCTTCTTTAGAGCGGCTCAAAAATGACATTTTACAGGAGGAATTGTATGTGCTTGAAGAAGAAGCAACCATTGAGGGGATTATCGTGTTGACGCCTACCATAGATGAAGAGTACCTGCCTATAACCTGGCTCACTCCCAGCGGGAATAACCTTTACGTGCACCGCCTGGCTACCAATCCGCAGAAGTGGGGCAACGGGCATGGGCGTACGCTTATGGATTTTGCTGAAGATTTTGCACGTAAGCACAACTATGATTCTGTAAGGCTGGATACCTTCAGCCAAAACCAGCGAAACCAAAGGTTTTACGAAGCCCGTGGCTACAAAAGGCTGGGGAATATTTATTTTCCGAAGCAAAGTGAAGCACCTTTCTACTGCTATGAAAAAGTGATGGAGTAATGGCTGTAGTGAACTTCAAAAATATCAATCAGCTTGCAATTCCGGCAATAATCGCGGGCATTGCAGAACCTCTCATCTCCTTAACCGATATTGCCATTATTGGAAATGTAGATCAGGATCCTGTTGAAGCTCTTGCCGCAGCAGGAATTGTAGGTTCATTTCTTTCGGCTATTATCTGGATCGTAGCCCAAACTAAAACCGCTATTTCGGCTTTGGTGTCACAGCATTTTGGTGCAAATCGCATTCATGCAGTTAAGACACTGGTGCCACAGGCTATTTTTTTCAACTTTTTACTGAGTCTGGTGATCTATGCCGTGACAGCCTACTTCGCTGCTGCGATCTTTAGTGCGTATAATGCTGAAGGAAAGGTCTTAAATTATGCTGCCGACTATTATCGTATCCGTGCGATAGGCTACCCACTTACCCTGGTCACTTTCGCTCTCTTTGGTGTTTTTCGTGGGCTCCAAAATACGTTGTGGGCCATGAAATGCAGCCTCACCGGCGCGGTTCTAAATGTAGGGCTCGATTTTATGCTGGTTTATGGCATAGAGGGCTGGATTCCCGCCATGCATCTTGAAGGTGCCGCTTATGCCAGTGTTATTGCACAACTGGTCATGCTGGTCATGGCACTGTATTTTTTCTTCAAAAAAACGCCTTTTCACCTGGGCCTTAGCCGCACAATCAATCCACAGATGAAAGCCCTGCTTTTAATGAGCGGAAACCTTTTTGTGCGTACTGCAGCTTTAAATTTCGCCATTTACCTTGCAAATGCCTATGCGACAGATTACGGTAAAAATTACATTGCTGCGCAGAGTATACTCATGAACATCTGGCTCTTTTTCAGCTTCTTTATTGATGGCTATGCCAATGCCGGAAATGCCATGGGCGGCCGCCTCCTGGGAGCCAAAGATTACAACGGCTTATGGCAGTTGAGCAAAAAGATCAGCAAATATTCTGTGATCATCGCTGTTTTTTTAATCGGGATTTGTGCGCTGTTTTACGAAGAAATAGGATTGATCTTCAGCAAAGAAACACCGGTGCTGCTGCTGTTCACTTCTGTTTTCTGGATGGTACTGTTCATGCAGCCTGTGAATGCCATTGCTTTTATGTTCGACGGAATATTTAAAGGGCTGGGGGAAGCAAAATATCTTCGGAATGTGTTGCTGGCAGCTACCTTTCTTGGTTTCACCCCGGCGCTGCTCATCGGCGATTACTTCGGATTAAAACTCCACGCCATCTGGATCGCTTTCTTTGTATGGATGCTGATTAGAAGCAGTGCGCTGGTAATTAAATTCCGCAGGAAATATCTGTACAAAGAAACCTAGAAGTACAGGACTGAAAATAAAAAATGTAACTTTACGGGAAAGAGTAAAAAAATGACCACGAACAGGGAGAATGGAAGTTTGTACACCAACATTGTTAACGGGATTGCTTCTCTTGAATTTGGGCACCCGGCAAGTAATTCTTTTCCCGGGATACTGTTAGAACGGCTTGAAAAGGAACTGCATAAACTGTCAGATGATGATGAGGTAAAGATCATCATTTTAAGAGCTGAAGGAGACAGGGCATTTTGTGCCGGGGCTTCATTTGATGAGCTTTTGGCGGTAGAGAATATGCAGCAGGGGAAAGTCTTTTTTTCGGGATTTGCCAATGTGATCAATGCCATGCGCAGCTGTAAGAAACTGATTATTGGCCGTATTCACGGAAAAACCGTGGGCGGCGGGGTAGGCCTGGCAGCAGCCTGCGATTATTGTTTTGCTACTGAACATGCCGCAATAAAATTATCTGAACTAAGTATAGGAATCGGCCCCTTCGTCATTGCCCCGGCAATTGAGCGAAAAATGGGGGTAGCCGCCCTTGGCGAACTTACCCTTGCAGCACACGAGTGGAAAAATGCTTACTGGGCAAAGGAAAAAGGCCTTTATGCCCGGGTTTTTGAAAACACAGCTGACATGGATAAGGAACTGGAATTCTTTTCAGAAAAACTGGCTTCTTACAATCCTGCTGCCCTTCTGGAAATGAAGAAAGTGCTGTGGGAAGGAACCAGGAACTGGGATTCTTTGCTTCAGGAACGTGCGGCAATTTCGGGAGAATTGGTCCTTTCAGAATTTACACGAAGCGCTTTATCAAAATTCAGGAAATAATATGGAATTAATGAATGTAGTGCTCTTTCAGGAGATAGAGAAAACCAAAGCTTTCCAGGTAGGCTATGAAGTAGGTTATTTTGTAGGTTCTAATTTTTGGGAAGTAGTGACCGCAGCCGTGGTGATTCTGGCTGTTATTCTTTATCTTGCTTTCTTCAGAAAGAAAAAAAGCATCAGCTAAAAATGTCATTTTTGACACCTAAAATGCAGGCAGTATGAATTTTCAGCAGGAACATATACCAAAAGATCAACCCGCAAGTGAAAGGGAAGGCTACGGATTTTCTTTAGAGAATTTCCTCGAAGACCAATGGATGTACCTTGTAGGCATCCTTATCATTTTAGGCATATTTTTCTACGCGAGGTATGCCTGGCGCAAAAGAAATGAACGCTAATGCAGGAAAATCTCCCCGTAAATGAGGAAACCTTTGACCTGCTCAGGTTTTTAAGTGGCTATGGCTTTTGGCTGCTCCTCGCAATTTTGTTAATCGTGGTGGTGTTGTATAAAAAATTCAGGAAGTAGGTTTTAGCGGGTCTTCAACCAGCCTGTAATGCTCAGCCTTTCGGTTTTTACCGGTTTTACTTCGTGCTCCAGGATCTGGCTTTCAAAAATGACCATTCTTCCAGGGAACGGGTAAATGCTTTTTGGAACTTCAACGCCATTTTCATTGTTATAAATTACAAGTTCCCCTCCATACTCGGGCTGCCAGTCCTGCTCATTGAGGTAACACACCATAGAGAGTTTTCGCCTGTCGTCATTTTGAAAGGTGTCCAGGTGTCGTTTGTAGAAAGTGCCTTCGGGATATAGGGCGTAATGGAATTCTTTATGTAGAATCCCGGTAAAGCAGGTGCGGTTAAGGTAATCTACAAAATCGTTGATCCTTCTAAAAAAGGCTTTTTCGGCCTGCGCTACTTCCGCTTCATTTAACCATAAAATAAAATCCCCGCGAATAGATTTTGCGATAATTTCATTGGTTCGGTTTCCTATTGCAGCCTTTTTGAAGTTGTCTTCTTCATATTTGTGCAACAGGGAATTGCGTAGCTCCAGGACTTCTTCGGGGCTGAAGAAATCTTCAACAATAGAATATTGCTGCTCAGAAAGATCTGTAATGATCTTTTCATAAACCGGGTTCTCTATAATTTCCAATGTCATTATTTTAGGCGTGCAAATGTACGTTTGAATTTCCCATATTTTATGTGGTCTTCAAAGCAAAGATTTATAATTTTTTAGGCTGAATAGTTAAATTTCGTGTAGCCAAGCTCTATCTTTGCCCAAAATTAAAGTATGGCAACTATTCGCATCACCAAACAATTTTCTTTTGAGGCAGGCCACGCCCTTTTTGGCTATGACGGCAAGTGTAAGAACGTGCACGGCCATAGTTATAAATTAGGGGTAACAGTGCAGGGAGAGCCCATAAAAGATGAGGATAACGTGAAGCTGGGAATGGTCATAGACTTTGGGGACCTCAAAAAAATTGTAAAACAGGAGATCGTTGATAAATTTGATCATGCTACTGTTTTTAACAAGAACACGCCTCATGTTGAGCTGGCAGAAGAATTACAAAAGAGAGGCCACAACATCATTCTTGTTGAATACCAACCCACCAGTGAGAATATGATCCAGGATTTTGCTGAAAGAATAATGAGCCGCCTGCCAGAGCATATTAAGCTTTTCTCCCTGAAATTACAGGAGACCGAGACTTCTTATGCCGAATGGTACGCTTCAGATAACCTTTAAGGTTTTTCATTTTTCATCCCCGAATATCCGAAGATAAAATTATTGGCCCGGCCCAGTTCCTCAGGTAAGATCACGTGCCCGGCATCGGGAAAAATTTGTAGCTCCACCTGCGCATTTTTGTTCCTTAGAATATCAGCGGTTTGTTGCACCCTTTCGGCAGGTACGTGCGCATCGGGATCGCTAGTGCCCAGGTAAACCGGGGTGCCTTCAAAATTCGTAAGATAATTTCCGGTGTTGATTTCTTTGCCTATAAGTCCGCCAATAATCCCAATTACCCCGCCGTACCTTTTGGCATTTCGCGTTACATATTCAAGCGTGAGGCAGGCACCCTGTGAAAATCCGAAGAAATAGATATCTTCTGAAGCTATGCCCTCATCGTTGAGTTCCTTTTCCAAAAGCTGAAGCATCTCTACAGCCGAATCCAACCACGGCTGATTTTGTTGTACCGGGGCCATAAAAGAGAGCGGGTACCAGCTGTTGTTATAAGCCTGTGGGGCAACCAGGGCAAAATCTTCTATTTTAAGATGATCGGCCACTGCCAGGATATCTTCGGCAAAGCCGCCCCTGCCATGCACCATGATGAGTGCCTTTTTTGCATCTTTTAGAGGAGTTCCGTTATACTTGAAATCTTTTTGATGTAACATGTCTAAAATTTTGAAGGGTTGAGGTTTACCGGTTTTACGGCTTTTTCTATCAGTTCCCTGCGCGATTCATACTGCGGCGGAAGCTTAAGCTCCTGCCCCAGCGTATCCTGCGCTTCATCAATGGCAAATCCGGGTTCGGCTGTGGCTACTTCAAATAAAACGCCTCCGGGTTCCCTGAAGTAGATAGATTCAAAGTATTGGCGATCTAATACCGGCGTGGGGTTATAACCCGAACTGGCCAGCTTCTCCCTAACCCCTAACTGACTTTCTTTATTTGCTGTAGAAAAAGCCAGGTGATGTACCGTGCCGCCGCCGCCAAGACCCCGCAGTGCATCGGGCCGGCATAGAATGTCTACGTAGTTCCCCGGCGCATCTGTAGCCGCAAAGCGAAAGCGGTTTCCTTTTTCGGCAATTAATTTGTGATCAAGAACTTCCTGCAGTAAACCCGCAGTGCCTTCATAACCTTCCTGCCATATTTCTACGCTGTAGAATCCGCGGATGGAATGCTCCAGCGGAATTTGCCCATAGGTCCATCCCGGCCTGTCGTCGCGCTCATTAAAAACCAGCTCCAGCCCCAGCCCGTCGGGATCTTCAAAATAAATTACCGCCTCGCCATCAAACCTGTCTTGCGCAGGTTTAAAGTCGATATTGAACTTTTTAAGACGCTCTTCCCAAAACAGAAGAGAATTTGCAGGCACCGAAAATGTGGTGATGTTGAGCATGCCTTTGCCATGCCGGCCTTTTTTGATCCCTTCATAAGGAAAGAAGGTCATGATAGATCCTGGCTGGCCTTGTTCATCGCCATAATAAAAGTGGTATACATCGGTTGCATCAAAGTTTACTGTTTTCTTGACCATGCGCAGCCCCAGGATTCCCGTGTAGAAATCAAGATTTTTTTGCGGCTCACCCGCAAGGGCAGTGACATGATGTATTCCGGTAATTAGCTGGCTCATTATTTACTGTTTGTTTTAAAGATACTTTTAATTAATAAAATGCCCAAGTACAGCGCCGTGCGATGGCCTTTTTTCTGAAGATTTTAACTTCGGAAATTTTAAAACTATCTTTACCGGCAAATCCTTAGCATGCAGATACCCGAGGGTAAAAAGATCTATTTCGCAAGTGACAACCACCTGGGAGCACCAACGGCCGAAGAAAGCCGCCCCAGGGAAGCAAAATTCGTGGCCTGGCTTGAGCACGTAAGTAAGGATGCTGCAGCTATTTTTCTCCTGGGAGATTTGTTCGATTTCTGGTTTGAGTACAAACATGTGGTTCCAAAAGGATTTGTGCGAACATTGGGAAAACTCGCCCAGTTGAGGGACAGGGGTATTCCTGTATATTTCTTTGTAGGTAACCATGATCTCTGGATGGATGATTATTTTGAAAAGGAACTCGATATCCCGGTATTTAGAAAGCCAAAGGAGTTTGTTTTCAATAACAGGAAGTTCCTTATTGGTCACGGTGACGGGCTGGGGCCGGGAGACAAAGGCTATAAGCGCATGAAAAAGGTATTTACCAATCCGCTTTCAAAATGGCTGTACAGGTGGCTGCATCCCGATTTGGGCGTGCCTTTGGCGCAGTACTTTTCGGTGAAGAACAAGGCTATTTCGGGAGAAGAGGATGTGCAGTTTTTGGGAGAAGAAAAGGAATGGCTTATTCAATACTGCCGCCGAAAGCTGGAAACACAACATTACGATTACTTTATTTTTGGTCATCGCCACCTGCCGTTAGATATCAGCCTTCAGGAAGATGCTACCTATATGAACCTGGGAGATTGGATCAATTTCTACACTTACGGAGTTTTTGATGGTAAAGAACTTCAGCTTAAAGAGTGGAAAAATGAAAACCTTCAGAAGTAACGCACTTCTTTCACATCAGTTTTTAGGATAATAATCATCTACACATGCTTAGTTTGATCTTCGGAAGGAATTTCTTCCGAAGAAAATTGGGGCTAAATCTTTTCTGGCTTCAGGAGAATTACTGGTGAAAATTTCAGAATTTTTAGGGGAAATATAAATTTACAGAGGTGCCAAAAATGCCATTTTTGACACCCATTTTTCTTCAGTTATAAAATTGCAAAACCTGCAATCGTTTTCGATGCTAAAATGTTGATTTCTTTCATTATGCAAATGATATTTGTCATATTGGTAGGCTTTTAATAGAGGTATCTTTAGGTAATATAAATCAGGAAATGTGTACGGCAGTTTCCGCAATTTTTAAAGCCATGAAAAATATCCTAATCCCCTTCGATTTTTCTGAAGTATCTAAAAATGCTTTGGATTACGCTGTGAAATTTGCAGATAAGGATCCGTTAATTAATTTATTCCTACTCAACATTACTGAAGAAGGTGCTGATGTTAATGCTATACGTGAGAATTTTAAAAAAATCATCAAAAAATATAAAAAACCGCTCTCTCCCGAGATCTATACCTTGGTGCAGACCGGCGAATTGGTTTCCTCTATCATTCAGCTTCAAAAAGAGTTAAAGGTTGATATTATTATGATGGGAACCAGAGGTGCCAATCTCGAAGAAGAAAATGTGGCAACTACCACTTCACGCCTGGTACAGGAAGCCGACCTCCCAGTTTTGGTGATTCCAGAGAAATATAAAAAATTTAGACTTGAAAGTATAATCCTCTCTTTAGGTAACGAAAAGATTGCCGACAGATCTCCTTTATATGTGTTACTTGATGTTTCAAGAAAACACAAGGCGCAGGTCCATGTTTTAACCATACAACAACAAGAGATGGCAATGGGCTATAGCGAAGATGATGAGAGTAATGAAACTACCCTCAATTATTTTCTTGAAATGTTCTATTCTCACCACACCTTCCATGAAAGTGAAGACATTGAAGCTGGAATTTTGAATTACATTAAAAAGAACGATATGGATATGCTGGCCATTATGCCAAAAACCCACTTACCGGGTGATGAAGCTTCTCCAGGCCGTCTTACAAGATTGCTCACGCTACACTCAAATGTTCCATTACTGGTGCTTGATTAAGCAAAAGCAGGAACACCAACTTTCTCACTGCTGGTGAGAATATAAACTTTATTACCGCCATAGATTATGGCACCATTTATAACCACTCAATATTTAGATCATGAAAAATGTTTTAGAAAGACCTCAAGCCACAAACCTCGATAAATACGGGTTGAAAAACTGTAGAGTGAACTGGAACCTTTCTGGAGAAGAACTTCAGGAAATCGCTGTACGTAAGGGAATGGGTACCGAAACTGAAAATGGCACCCTTAGTGTCAATACAGGAACTTTTACCGGTAGATCTCCACAGGACCGCTTTTTGGTAAAAGACGATTACACCAAAGACAAAGTGTGGTGGGGAAATATCAATAAACCTTTATCTTCAGAAAACTTCGGATTGCTGTACGATAAAGTCACCGAATACCTATCTGGTAAAGAAATTTACGTTCATGACGGTTATGTGTGTTCACACCCAGATTACCGAATGAATGTGCGCACCATTGCCGAATATCCATGGTCTGCATTCTTTGTAAAGAATATGTTTTTAAGGCTTAAGGAAGAAGAACTTAAAGATTTTTCTGAAGAATGGCTGGTACTATGTGCTCCCGGTTATGTTGAAGCCGAACCCGCCAAGTACGGTTTACGCCAGGGAAACTTTAGTATTCTTGATTTTACCAGAAAAGTTGCGCTTGTAGGAGGTTCTGCCTATACTGGCGAAATGAAAAAAGGAATTTTCTCTGCTCTTAACCTTATCCTTCCGGTTGAAAAAGATGTACTACCTATGCACTGTTCTGCCAACGTAGGACAGGAAGGAGATACTTCTATTTTCTTCGGACTTTCAGGAACAGGAAAAACCACGCTTTCTGCCGATCCAGATCGTAAGCTTATTGGAGATGATGAGCACGGATGGACATCAGAAGATGTGATCTTTAACTTTGAAGGTGGTTGTTATGCCAAGGTTATTGGCCTTACCGAAGAATCTGAACCAGATATCTATCGCGCAATTAAACCAGGGGCTTTACTTGAAAACGTGATCTTTAAAAAAGGCACTAAAGAAGTAGACTTTTTTGATGCAACCATCACTCAAAATACCAGGGTGAGTTATCCTATAGATCACATTGCCGATATCCAGTCACCATCTTACGCCAAAAACCCAAAGAATATTTTCTTCCTTACCTGTGATGCATTTGGAGTACTTCCTCCGGTTTCAAAACTAACTCCGGGGCAGGCTGCATACCACTTCATTTCAGGATATACAGCAAAAGTTGCCGGAACAGAAGCCGGAATTACTGAGCCTGTACCATCATTCTCTGCTTGTTTTGGTGCGCCCTTCATGCCGTTGCACCCAACTGTTTATGCGGAAATGCTGAGCACCAAAATGAAAGAAGCCGGGGTTAACGTATGGCTTGTGAATACCGGATGGAGCGGTGGCCCATTTGGAGTAGGATCAAGGATCAAACTGAAATATACCCGTGCCATGATCACTTCTATTTTGAAAGGAGAACTTGAAAACGTAGAATTTGAAATGCACCCAATATTTGGTCTTTATATGCCGAAATATTGTCCTAATGTGCCTATCGAAATGCTGAACCCAATCAATACCTGGCTGCAAAAAGGAGCCTATATTCAAAAGTCAATTCAGCTGGCACATTCTTTCCACCTCAACTTCGAAAAATTCTCTGCTGAGGCATCGGAACAGATCATTAATGGAGGTCCGCTAATTGATGAGCACCACCACATGGAAGCAGAATTTTAACTAGAGCTTTTCTAACCACGAGGAGGCCGTCTTAGATTTCTAAGACGGCCTTTTCATTTTAATACTTCAATACTTACCAGTTAGTTAGGGATGTAAAGCCCAAAAATGTCTTCTGCTGAATTACTTCGCTGGCTTAACCTATAGTAACCTGACGTATCTGCACAAAAAAAATAGGGAGCTTTTTACAGCTCCCTATTTTTCTTATAGTTAAATGATATTTATTTTTTCATCAATTTTGACCTGTTGTACTCGTAGTTCATCCTGGCGATGTTGAGAACAGAAATACCTTCAGGGCATTCTACCTCGCAGGCTTCAGTATTGGTACAGTGGCCAAAACCTTCTTCTTCCATTTGGTTTACCATGCTCACCACTCTGGTTGAGGTCTCTTTATCTCCTTGAGGCAATTGCGCCAGGTGTGAGATCTTGGCACTTGTAAAGAGTGCAGCACTTGAATTTTTACAACTGGCCACACAAGCCCCACATCCAATACATGCCGCAGCATCAAAAGCAGCTTCAGCCTGTTCAAAAGTGATGGGGATTGAGTTGGCTTCGGGAGCCTGGCCTGTGTCTACAGAAACATATCCGCCAGAGGTAATTATATGATCCAGCGCCGATCTATTTACCTTTAAGTCTCTCACGATAGGAAAGGCCGAAGCTTTAAAAGGCTCTACGTAAATAGTGTCTCCATCATTAAAAGACCTCATGTGTAGTTGGCAGGTGGTGGTATTTTTTAGAGGCCCGTGGGCAATACCATTGATCATCACTCCACATTGCCCACAAATACCTTCGCGGCAGTCATGGTCAAATTCTACCGGTAAATCTCCCTGCTTTATTAATTTTATGTTCAGGGTATCCAGCATTTCCAGGAATGACATGTCTTTGCTTACTTCATCCAGGTGATATTCTTTAAATTCTCCTTTGCTCTGGCAGTCACGTTGACGCCATATTTTTAATGTAATCTTCATAACTTTCTATTTATAACTTCTCACCGTTGGTTTTACGGTATCAAAGACCAGGGGTTCACGGTTTAAAATTGGCTGAGATGCATTGCCTGTCCATTCCCAGGCTGCCGAATAGCAGAAATTCTCATCATCCCGCCGGGCTTCGCCATCTTCAGTTTGAAATTCGGCTCTAAAATGGGCTCCACAAGATTCTTCCCTGTGAAGGGCATCTACGCACATAAGCTCTGCCAGCTCCATATAATCTGCAACCCTGCCGGCTTTTTCAAGCTCACTATTCACTTCTTCGGCACTTCCAGGTACCAGTAGGTTGGTTTTGTATTCTTCTCTTAAAGTTCTTATGTTCTCTATAGCTTTTTCCAGACCGTCTTTGGTGCGAAGGAGTCCGCATTTATCATAGAGTTCTTTTCCGAGCTCTTTATGGAATTCTTCGGCTGTTTTTTTACCCTTGCAGCTTAAAAATGACTGCATTTGGTCTTTTACCAGCTTCTCACTTTCCTCAAATGCCGGGTGATTGACCTCGATCTTCGGAATTTTAATTTGATCGGCTAAATAATTCTGAAGGGTGTAAGGCAGAATAAAATATCCGTCTACACAAGCCTGCAACAGGGAATTTGCTCCCAGTCTATTGGCTCCATGGTCTGAAAAGTTAGCTTCTCCAATAGCAAAAAGTCCGGGTACAGTGGTCATAAGTTCATAATCTACCCACAAACCACCCATTGAAAAGTGGGCTGCAGGGGAGATTTTCATAGGTTCTTTATAGGCATCAATACCGGTAATTTTCTTGTACATGGTGAAAAGGTTGCCATATCGCTCGGCAATTACGTCTTTGCCGTATTCTTTAATAGCTCTGGAAAAGTCGAGGTAAACGGCATTTTTGAGAGGTCCCACTCCTTTGCCCAGGTCTATTTGCTCTTTGGCAGCTCTCGATGAGATATCGCGGGGCGCCAGGTTTCCAAATGATGGATATTTTCTTTCGAGGTAATAATCTCTGTCCTCTTCCGGAATTTCGCCGGGAGCACGGGTTTCATTTTTATCTTTGGGCACCCAGATGCGGCCGTCATTCCGCAGGGATTCACTCATCAGCGTTAATTTAGACTGATGTTCCCCACTTTGAGGCAGACTGGTTGGGTGAATTTGAGTCCAGCTGGGGTTAGCCATGTAGGCCCCTTTCTTATGAGCCCGCCAAATAGCTGAAGCATTACAACCCATAGCCAGGGTAGAGAGGTAGTAGATCTTACCAAAACCTCCTGTTGCCAGTACTACAGTGTGTGCGCCGTGACGTTCAATTTCGCCGGTGTCGAGGTTCCTTGCTATAATTCCGCGTGCTCTACCCTCAATGATCACCACATCCAGCATTTCGTGACGCGCATAAAGCTTTACCTTTCCGGTATGCTGCTGTCTCAACAAAGCCTGGTAAGATCCCAGGAGCAGTTGTTGTCCTGTTTGGCCCCTGGCATAGAAGGTTCGTGATACCTGCACGCCACCAAAAGATCGGTTTCTCAGGTATCCGCCGTATTCCCGGCCAAAAGGCACTCCCTGAGCTACAGCCTGATCTATAAGACTTGCAGAACATTCGGCAAGGCGGTAGGTGTTGGCTTCGCGTGAGCGGAAGTCGCCTCCTTTTAAAGTGTCATAAAACATACGGTACACACTGTCACCGTCATTCTTATAATTTTTGGCTGCATTCACGCCTCCCTGGGCGGCAACAGAGTGTGCGCGTCTTGGAGAGTCCTGAAAGCAGAAACTTTTTACATTGTATCCCATTTCGGCCAGAGATGCTGCCGCAGATGCTCCTGCCAGTCCTGTGCCCACCACAATTACTTCTAGTTGTTTACGGTTGTTTGGGCTTACAAGACGGGCTTTTGCTTTATAGTTGTTCCATTTCTCGGCTAAAGGGCCTTCAGGAATTGGTGCTTTTAAGGTCTTGCTCATGATTGTAGATTAAAGTAGAGGAATAGAGGAATAATAATATATCCTATGGTAATAATTACAGCGAAGGACTTTCCTGCTATGTTTATAATTCGGTTGTACATGGGGTGATAGATTCCCATTGTTCTATGAGCACTAAAAACGCCGTGAAGTAGGTGATAACCTAAAGCGAGTATGGCCACAATATATAGCACAACATACCAGAGTTGTTCAAAAGCAACAACCACAATGGTGTAGAGATCTTTATTCCCGTTAGTATCTACCGGAAGTTCACCAAACTTGTAGTGGTACCAAAAGTCTTTAAAGTGAATTACCAGGAACACAAAAATTATAATACCCAGGGCCATCATATTTCGGGAATACCAGGAACTGGCTCTTCCACGACGGTCATAGGAATATGAAGTGCCATTGGCTTTTCTTTTCTTAAAAGAAAGGTAGATGGCATCTATTGAATGCAGGAGGATGCATAGGTATAAAACGTACGAAACAAGTTTTATAACGATGTTACCACCTAGCAAATGGCTGTAGGAGTTGTACTGAAGCTGCGCTTCTGCTGCGGGCAACAGTAACTGTAAATTACCTAAAAGATGAATGATTAAAAAGAACGACAAAAACAAGCCTGTAATTGCCATAAGGTTCTTTCGGGTAACGGAGTTTTTTATGAATATCATTATTAAGTGAAATTTCTGTCAAAAAATGAATAAAGAAAGGGAGCAAACTGCTTCAGAAAAGCTTCTGAAGCAGTTTGTCCGTTTTCTCAGTGTCTGATTTGTTTAAATCAGGAAATCAATATGCCATCTCAAAAAAGGCTTTTTCAAGCTCCTCTCTATGATCGGGATGAGCAATAGAGATAAGTGCTTTGGCGCGTTCTTTAAGGTTTTTTCCGAAGAGATTGACTACCCCATATTCAGTGGCTACATAATGTACGTGGGCCCTGGTTGTGGTAACCCCTGCGCCTACTTTGAGGGAAGGAACAATCTTTGAAATCCCTTTATTGGTCACCGATGGCATGGCAAAGATGGCTTTACCGCCTTCAGAAAGAGATGCACCGCGAATGAAATCCATTTGGCCACCCACTCCCGAAAAATGATATTTTCCGATAGTATCGGCGCAAATTTGTCCGGTTAGGTCTATCTCAATAGCCGAGTTAATAGCAGTTACCTTTGGGTTTTGCCTTATAATAGCAGAATCATTGGTGTAAGCAGCTTCTTTAAAATGCACTACCGGGTTATCATCAATATAGTCGTACAACTTCTGACTTCCGGCTGCAAAGCAGGTCACGATCTTTCCGGTCTTGATCTTTTTCTCTTCGCCGGTGATGATTCCTTTTTCAATGAGCGGCAACACCCCGTCTGAGAATAATTCGGTATGAATTCCCAGGCGCTTGTGGTTCATTAATTTAGAAAGCACCACATTTGGAATACCTCCTATTCCCATTTGCAACGTAGCACCATCTTCTACCAGTCCGGCTACGTATTCTCCCACTTTTTGTTCAATAGGCGAAGGTGTGGGGATGTCGTGAATATGAATAGGCTGGTCTACTTCAATGGCTGCGTGAATTTGGCTTACGTGAATAATACCATCTCCATGAGTGCGAGGTACCCTTCGGTTCACCTGCGCTATCACCTTTTTTGCAGTTTGTACTGCTGGTAAGGCGATATCTACAGAAACCCCCAGCGAACAATAACCGTGTTCATCTGGCGGAGAAACCTGTACGAAAGCCACGTCGAGCGGAAGAATATTTCTGCGGAAGAGCAAATGTATCTCACTTAAGAATATAGGAATGTAGGCGCCAATACTGGAGTTGACTGCCTGCCTTACATTACCCGCCACAAAGCAACTGTTGGTCCTGAAGGATTCATTGTAAGGAGGCTGCGTATAAGGTGCAGCCCCTTCAGTATGAATATGAATAAACTCCACATCCTGTAGTTCACGATAGCGTTGGGTAAGCGTATCTATGAGTACATTGGGAGTCATTGCGGCACCGTGCAGGAAGACTCTATCTCCCGATTTTACGTGAGATACAGCTTCTTCTGGGGAAACTATGTTAAGAGAATCTCTCATAATGCTGAATTTTAATTTTTGTAAATATTAATTCTGAAGGTTTATTCCTCAATAAGGATTTCCAGAAGTTTTATCGCTGCTTCACTGATCTTTGTACCGGGGCCAAAAACTGCTACGGCACCTGCGTCAAAGAGGAACTGGTAGTCCTGTGAAGGGATCACCCCTCCAACAATCACCATGATATCTTCTCTGCCGTATTTCTTGAGCTCTTCAATTACCTGTGGCACTAATGTTTTATGCCCTGCAGCCAGAGAAGAAACTCCTAAAATGTGCACGTCGTTTTCCACGGCTTGCTTTGCAGCTTCTGCCGGAGTCTGGAACAATGGTCCTATGTCTACATCAAAACCCACATCGGCATAACCTGTAGATACTACTTTGGCACCACGGTCATGACCATCCTGTCCCATTTTAGCCACCATAATCCTTGGGCGGCGGCCTTCC